>CACYBR010000258.1 GCA_902772705.1 uncultured Planctomycetota bacterium | reverse complement strand
TCGTCCCTTGCGGGGCGTCCTTCTTCGAACGCCAGAAGCGTTTCATCCGCAAAATCGCATGCCGGCGGAGTCGCTTCGGCTCTTCTTGACGAGCTTGAAGAAGACGCTGACAACATCGTCGAATCGAACGACGTCTCTGCGGTTCCAGAAAAGAAGGCTGTTCGCCGCAGCCTGCGCGTCAATTCATTCCCGTCTTCTCTTGAACTTCTGGAGGACGGAAACAACGAGGAACCGCCTCGTTCCGGTTCAAAGGAAAAGTCAAAAAAAGGCGTTTCTGAAATTCTTTCCACTGAAGAGGACGAGTCTGAAGACGAAGAGTTGCTCGACGAAGAAGAAGACGATAGCGTCTCTGACGACGAACTGATTGAAGAAGACGACGAAGAAGTCGCCCCGCTTGTCGCCGTCGTGGTTGACGAACCAGTCGCAAGAGGGAACGCTAAACGTCCAGTCTCCACGAAGGAGAATGTTAAGGAGCGCCGCCTCGACTCCGAACGTGAAAACGCCGCCGTTCTTGATGAAGAAGAGGAATCTGAAATAGACGATGAGACGATTACCGTTCTTGACGATCGTCTCGAAAAGGTTTTGGCGCCGACCGTGGAAAACGTTCGTCCGCAACGTCCTGCCGTTGAGTCGACAGTTTCTGGGGACGCCTCGGACGCGTCCCTCTCAACTGGACGTACTCCGAACGTTGAAGTCAATACTGTCGGTCCGCGGAAGTTGACGGTTGGTCAGGCCTCGAATTATACGATCCGCGTTAAAAACGCCGGAACAGACGCAGCGCGTAAGCTCGTTGTGACCACAGAACTTCCGGAGTATGTCGTCGACCTTAAATCGACTCCGAGCGTGGGCGACGCCTCCTTCCAGACGAACGGAACCCATGATTCAGCCAAGCGGTGTGTTTGGAAGGTTGGAACGCTCAATCCCGGCGACGAACAGACTCTTTCGCTGAGTCTGACGCCAGTTAAGCGCGCTTCCTTTGACTTGACGAGTCGCTTTGATTTTGAACGCTCTGTCGCGACGGCAGAAGTAGAAGTTCAGGAACCAATTCTGGAGGCTCTCATCGAGGGACGTGATTCGATTGAGTGGGGCGTTGAAGATCGTTTTCGACTTCGCCTTCGCAATATAGGCAACGGCGATGCGGAAAACGTTGTTCTCGACGTTTCGACGGGCGAGAACGACGCGTCCCAGAAGCTTGGGCTTCTTCGCGCCGGCGAGGAAAAGACGATTGAAATGTCTGTTAAGACCGTTTCGGACGATTCTTTTACCATCGACGTACATGCTCACGGAGATTATGGGCTGGAGGCGAAGGCGTCCAAAAAGGTCGCCACGCTTCGTGGCAAACTTAGCGTCGCGATAGAGGCTCCGGATCTGCAGTTTGTCGAAGGAGAATTTGAGGCGCTCGTGCGCGTTAGAAACGATGGCAACGCGACGCTTCAGAATGTCGACGTTGTCGCTCAGCTACCGAACGGCGTTGAGGCTCTGAGTTGTTCTAATCAGGCGCGGCGGAACGACGAGAAGCGTCGAATCTACTGGGTCGCGCCTTTCATTCGTCCAGAGGAAGAGATTTCGTTTACCGTCGTATGCCGGGTTAACGCCGCCGGCGTTGCGAAATTCGAAGCAGTCGCAGTGGATCAGACCGGCCTTGTCGCTCAGGCGCGTTCCGTTCTTAATGTCGAATCGATCGCCGTTCTCGCGATGCGAGTTAACGCGCCTAAGGAACCAGTCGCGGTTGGCAAGACCTGCACGTACGAGCTAGTCGTTGAAAATAACGGAACTCGTGACGCGAGAGATAT
The DNA here is from genome assembly GCA_902772705.1 of uncultured Planctomycetota bacterium. Classification (GTDB taxonomy): domain Bacteria; phylum Planctomycetota; class Planctomycetia; order Pirellulales; family Thermoguttaceae; genus RUG369. The sequence continues at coordinate 398 of CACYBR010000258.1, read as the reverse complement.
CAACACGGGTATCTTTCTGGGATCTGGCATGAAACCGCTTGCTGTCGAAGATAATCGCGGATACGTTTACGAGGAGGAATCCAAGGCGCTGTTCAAAAAGGTTGACTGTTTGAAGGCGGGCGAGTCGGTTGTTTTCCGTGTTCGAGCAGAAGCGCTCGCGCCTGGGAACCAGAAGGTTCAGGCCATGCTTCAATCCAGCGCCGAGGACGTCAGCCTGTTGAGCGAAGAAACGACCTATTGCTACACGCGCCGAGTCGGCGGTTCTCGCGAGAATAGCGCGGTAGACTCCCAGACGTTAACGGCGGAGAGAACGGATTCCACGACAACTTTGAGGTGACGTTTTTCCCAATATAAACGGCAACAGCCGTCTGACGACGAGGTCAGACGGCTGTTTTTTT
>CACYBR010000257.1 GCA_902772705.1 uncultured Planctomycetota bacterium | reverse complement strand
GCGACGCCGTCGGGAGCTTAAAAGACGTCTTTGGCGGCGTTTGCGACGAGGGAAGAGGCGCGGGCTTTGCCGGCGTCTCGACCGGCTTAGGCGTCGACTTGAAGGGGTCGGTTCCGTCAGGACGCGGGGTCGACTTAAAGGGGTCGGTTCCGTCAGGACGCGGGGTCGACTTAAAGGGGTCGGTTCCGTCAGGACGCGGGGTCGACTTGAAGGGGTTGGTTCCGTCAGGACGCGGGGTCGACTTGAAGGGATCGAAATCCGACGACATGCCGGACGACGGCGTAACCGAGGAAGCGCGCCTGACCTGACGCTCGATTTCGTCGCCAAAATCGCCGAACCCCGTCGCGGCAGACGGCTCCGTCTCGATAGCGGTCGCGCCCTTCTCGCCCGTCGATTCGCCGGCGCGCGCCGTTTCAAACGCGGCGTTGAACTCGTCGAGCGTCATGGGCGCAAGCTCAGGGGAATCGCCCGTTTTAAGCTTCAGCGAGGTCAGACGCGGTTGGTCTTTCTTCGGGTCGTTCAACCCGTTGTCGTTAGGCGCATTGTCGCTCATCGTTCTACCATTCTGAGAATTGTTAACGTTGCGGAATCTCTTTTTGATTGGCGCGGCGCGTCGGCAGGGTCCTGTTTTCGGCGGCGTCTTAACCTGTTGAATCTGCCGAACGAACGCAACGTCATTATAAGGGACGTCCTGTCTGAATGAAAGACGTCCGACTCGCGTCTGCTTTCAGGTCGAGTTCCTGACCTGCGGCGCGTTGTTTGAAGCCGGACGGGGTCAGAAGAGGGTCGGCGGAGGCGTTTCGGACCCGTCAGGAGCGGGGCTCTGCGGCTCGTCGGCGGAATCGCCGCCAATAAGCGCGTTAAACTCCGACTCTGAGAGGAACGGAATCCCCAACTCGCGCGCTTTCACAACCTTATTTTCGCCCGGAGCCGCGCCCGCGAGCAACCAGGTCGTTTTTTTCGACACGGAAGAAGACGCCTTGCCGCCAAAGCGTTCGATCGTCTCTTTAATCGCGACGCGATCATACCCTTCGAGCGTTCCCGTCACGCAAATAGTCTTTCCTTCGAGCGGTTTGGGCGCGTCCGCCGCGTCCGCGTCGAGCTCCGGAAGCGCGGTCGCAACGCCCTGCTCCTGCAGTTCGGCGACGACGCGACGTCCGTCCTCCGAATGGAAGAAGTCGAAAAGATTTTTGGCAAGCGCGTCGCCCACGCCGTCGACAACGCTGAAATCGTCGGGCGACTCGACCTTCTCGAGCGCGTCAAAGGACCGGAATTTCGCCACGATCGCTCTGGCGGTCTGAACGCCGATCCCCTGTATTGAAAGAGCCGCCAGCAATCGCGCCGGACCCGCCTCTTTACTCGCCTGAATCGCGTTAATGAGATTCCGCGCGGACTTCTCCTTAACGCCCTCGAGCTTGAGCAGGTCGTCCGTCGTCAGTCGATAGAGGTCGGCGAAGCTCTTCACGAGAACGCGACCCGAGTCGAGCAGATCCGCGCCGACAGGACTCGTGAGCTGTTCGACGACCGCCGCGCCGATTCCGTCGATATCCATTGCTTCTCTTGAGGCGAAATACGCGAGACGTTCGCGGAACTGCGCGGGACATTCCGGATCGGGACAGCGAATGAAGACGCCTTCGGGATCGCGACGCAGCTCGGCGCCGCAGCTTGGACAATTCTTCGGGAATACGTAGACCGCCGGAGGATTGGCCTCGTCGCGAAGGTAACTCTCGACCCGCACGACGTGAGGGATGATCTTGCCAGCCTTCTCCACGACGACGACGTCGCCGACGCGCACGTCAAGACGCTTAATCTCGTCCGCATTGTGCAGACTTGCCCGCGCGACCGTCGTGCCGGCGATCTCGACCGGCTCAAGCTCCGCGACCGGAGTGACGACGCCCGACTTGCCGACCTGAACGACGACGTCGCGTACGCGCGTCTGCGCCTCGTATTTCTCGAATTTGCACGCGACGAGCCATTTCGGATATTTCGACGTCGAGCCGATCTTTCTGCGCGCCGCGAAGTCGTCGACCTTCAGGACGATTCCGTCGACTTCAAAATCCAGCTCGTGCAGACGTTCCTGCATCTCCTGGACGTAAACGCACGCCTCCTCGAACGTCGGCAGTCGTCGCATCAGAGGCGCGGTTGGAAACCCGAAACCGCGCAGCTTTTGCATGAATTCGAAGTGCGTCGCCGCGACCACGCTCGGATCGGCGCCCGTCGAATGCGCGAAAAAGCGCAGTCTGCGATCGGAGCACACCTGAGGATCGCGCTGTTTGATCGTGCCCGCCGTAAGGTTGCGCGCGTTCGCGTACGGCTTGAAGTCGCGACCCGTCTCGAGCGCGAGTCGCCGACCTTCCTCGTTGATGCGCGCTAGATTCGCGTTCGTCATGTAGATTTCGCCGCGAACCTCGAGCGACGACGGCGCCGAATCGGGCAGCCGCAGCGGAATATCGTGAATCGTGCGAACGTTCGCGGTTATATCCTCGCCCATGACGCCGTCCCCGCGCGTGATTCCGCGCACGAGCTCGCGATCTTCGTAAATGAGCGACGCGGCGACCCCGTCGATCTTGAGCTCGCAGACCCACGCGAGCGGACGTGCAAACTCCTTCTGCGCCGACTCGACGAACTCGCGAAGTTCTCCTTCGCTGTAGACGTTCGCGATCGACAGCATCGGAATCTGATGACGCACGACCTCCGCCTTGCCGTCGAGCTTGTCGCCAATGCGCTTCGTCGGACTCGACGCGCTCGCCAATTCGGGGAACTCCTTCTCAAGCGCCTCGAGGCGCTTCATGAGCTTGTCATATTCATGGTCGGGAATATCGGGCGCCGCCTCGACGTAATAGAGCCGATCGCATCGACGAATCTCCTGAACGAGCCTGTCTATTTCCTGTTGCGCTTCCTGACGTGTCATGAGCGTCTGCACCGTGTTGTGAATTACTGTCTTAATATTCCAATAAAACAAGAATTAAGTCGCTTCAAATATTACAGAATCGTC
>CACYBR010000256.1 GCA_902772705.1 uncultured Planctomycetota bacterium | reverse complement strand
CGGCCGCGACGCCCACGCGGCGACGGCGACCGGGACCGGGAACGATCCGAGTCTGGCGGCGAGGTTCGCCGTGAGCGAGGCGAGCGTTCAGAGCGCGGTCCGCGTCGCAACGACCGTAACCGCGACAATCGCGATCGCGCGCCGAGAAACGCGCAGGTCGTTCCGAAGGCGAAGGAGGTCAAGCCGCTTTCCGAGGAGAAGAAGTCGGGTAAGGAATCGCTCCAGAGCTTCGGGGAACTTAAGCAGTTCTTCGGCCTCTGATTCCCGGTTTTTCACGCGAGTCCGCGCCTTTCGCGCGCGGGCTCCTGATTTCAGAAGCGGCTCTGGCTTGCGGCGCCGCTTCCACGTCGTTTTACAGCGTATCGTTACGCCCTGCGAGTTATTGTGAAAGTAGCGCAAATCACGGGAATTGCCGCTTATCTTCCAGAAGGACGCCTGGACAACGCGGAACTGGTTAGAGTATTTCCGAAATGGACGGAAGAAAAGCTTGAGCGCAAGCTTGGCGTCGTTTCACGTCCGGTCGCGGGTCCGACCGAAACGGCGCTTGACCTTGGCGAGATCGCGTCGCGGCGGCTCTTCGACGCGGGAATCGTCCGACCCGACGAGATTGATTTTCTCATTCTTTGCACGCAGTCGCCCGACTATCTCATACCATCTTCGGCGTGTATTCTTCAGGATCGTCTCGGACTGCCACAGAGGTGCGGCGCGTTTGACGTGAATCTCGGCTGCAGCGGTTACGTTTACGGACTGGGCGTCTGCAAAGGTCTGATCGAAGCGGGCATGGCGCGGCGAGTTCTTTTCGTCACGGCGGAGACATACTGCAAGCACGTCAACGAGCGCGACAGCGTTTCGCGTCCGATCTTTTCCGACGGCGCGGCGGCGACGCTCGTCGAAGGAGTCGACGCCGATTCGAACGACGTCCTTGCCGGCGCGCCGGGTCTGGGTCCGTTTGAGTTCGGCACCGACGGCTCGGGCGCGAATATGCTCATGATCGAGGCGGGCGGGAGCCGTCTGCCGTCGAGCGCGGAGACCGCGATCGAAAAGATCGACATGCACGGCAACTACCGTTCCAAGAACCAGCTTTATATGAACGGACCGGGCGTTTTTACGTTTTCAGTCAACGTCGTGCCGCCGATCGTGAAGCGCTTTGAGGAGCTCGCGGCGTCCCGGGGAACGACGATCGACGCGTATCTTTTCCATCAGGCGAACAAGTTTATGCTCGATCGTCTTCGCGACCTGTGCGAGATCGATTCGGCGAAGTACTTTAACGACGTTTCCACCCGCGGCAACACGGTTTCGAGCACGATTCCAATCGCGACGATCGACGCCGTGAAGACTGGTCTCGTGACGCCGGGCTCCTGCGCGCTTCTGGTCGGCTTTGGGGTTGGCCTGTCGTGGGGCGCGGGGCTTGCGCGCTTTCCGGAAACCTTTCGCGTCGTTCCTCTTGAATGACGCGACCACCAGAAATAATGAACGAAAATGGCAGAACAACAAGGAAAAACGATCAAGCCGTGGGGCGGCGTCTTTACGGAGGCGACCGACGAGCTTTTTGAAAAATTCAGCGAGAGCGTCAGCTTCGACAGCCGGATGTACAAGCAGGATATCGACGGCTCGATCGCCCACGCGCGGATGCTCAGCGACGTCGGGATCCTGACGAAGGACGAGTTCGAAGCGATTGCGCGCGAGCTTGCCGCGATCAAGGAGACGATCGCGCGCGGCGAGATGACGTTCACGAGCAAGCTCGAAGACGTCCACATGCACGTCGAGAAGGCGCTCGTCGACAAGCTCGGCGACGTCGGACGCAAGCTGCACACGGCGCGCAGCCGCAACGATCAGGTCTCAACGGACTTCCGCCTCTGGATTCGCGAGGCGATCGACCGCCTCGACGCGTTGCTGCTCGGGGTCCAGAAGGCGTTTGTCGCGCGCTGCGACGACGACTTTGACGTCGTTGTTCCCGCGTACACGCACACGCAGCGCGCCCAGCCTGTTCTGGCGCCGCACGTCTGGCTCGCGTACGTCGAGAAGCTTGAGCGCGACCGCGAGCGCCTCGCCGACTGCCGAAAACGTTGCAACACGCTGAGTCTCGGCGCGGCGGCGTGCGCCGGCACGAGTCTGCCGATCGACCGCAATAAGACGGCGGAATATCTCGGATTTGAACGAATCGCCGCCAATAGCGTCGACGTTTCGAGCGACCGCGATTTCGCCGTCGAGTTCGCCTTTGACATGGCGCAGATCGCGATTCATCTCAGCGGCTGGGCGGAGGACTGGATCTGGCAGTCGACGGTTGAGTTCAATTTCCTCAAGCTCCCGCAGGCCTACTGCACCGGCTCGTCGATCATGCCGCAGAAGGTCAATCCTGACGTGCTCGAGCTCATTCGTGGCAAATCCGCGCGCGTCGTCGGCAATCTTCAGACGCTTCTCGTCCTCACCAAAGGGATCCCGCTCGCTTACGACCGCGACCTTCAGGAGGACAAAGAGCCGATTTTTGACTCGTTCGACACGGTCTCGATCTGCCTCGCGCTCGCCGCGCCCGTCGTCGCAGGAATGCGGCTCAATCGTCAATCGATCGCCTCGCGGCTGGAAGAGGGATACCTCGACGCGACGAGTTTTATGGAATACCTCATTCGTTTGGGCGTGCCGCAACGCACCGCGCACGGCGTCGTGGGCCGCCTTGTGCGAAAGGGAATCGACTCCGGTCGACCGCTCGCCCAGTTCTCGCTCGAAGAGTTCAAAGCCGAATCTCCGCTCGTCGACGAGAACGTTTACAAGTTCCTGGGCGCCGTCAACGCGGTCAACGCCATGAAGAGCTACGGCTCGACGGCCCCGGAACAGGTCCGGTTCCAGATCGATTCATGGAAGAAGAAGCTCGGGCTTTGACGCGCGTTCTTCCCGAAATAGCTTCCATCAGTTTACGACTCAGGAGACTTCATGACGCCCAATAGCCCGGACGAACCGTTCAACGACGACCCCGACATGGAGCTCGAGCCGCTCGACGAGCTCGAGAGCGTCGACTCCGCGCGAGAATGGACGCCGCCGCCGGAGAAGGTCGGCGAGGTCGCCAAACGCGTTGTCAGCGACGCCGAGGCCGGTTGGCGGCTCGATCTCTTCCTCGCCGCGAAGTTCCCGCAGTACAGTCGGGTCCTCATCCGCAAGGCGATTCAGGCGGAGGAGGGCGTCGACGTCAGCGGGCGGCATGGCAAACCGTCCTTTCGACTGCGACCGGGCGACGTCGTCTCCTTTCGGCTCGTCGAGCCGCCCCGCGAAAGCCCCATTCCCGAGGACGTGCCCCTTGACGTCCTCTATGAGGACGACGATCTCGCGGTCGTCAACAAGCCGGCGGACATGGTCGTTCATCCCGCTCGAGGACACTGGTCCGGCACGCTCGTAGGCGCGCTCGCGCATCGCTTTGCGGGCCAGCTGAGCCAGAACCGCGGTCCGGCGCGGCCCGGGATCGTGCATCGACTTGACCGCGACACGAGCGGCGCGATTATCGTCGCCAAGAACGATCAGGCGCACGCGTACCTCGCCGCCCAGTTTGAGCAGAAGCGCATTACGAAGGAGTATTTCGCGATCACGCTCGGCGGGATTCGGTCCGACCGCGAAGTCGTCGACCTGCCGATCGGCCATCATCCGAAATACCGCGTTAAAATGGCGATCGCGCCCGACGATCCCGACGCCAAGCCCGCGATCACCTACTTCGAAGTCCTCGAACGGTTCCGCGGCTTTTCCGCCGTCCGATGTCTCCCGAAGACGGGCCGAACGCATCAGATCCGTCTGCATCTGCAGAGTCTCGGATGCCCGATCCTTTGCGACAAGCTTTACGGAGGTCGTTCGACGCTGTCCCACGAGGAAATTGCCGGTATCGTCGACCGTTCCCCGCGCGGCAAGCGCGAAGAGGCGCCCGAGCCGACGATCGTGCTGGCGCGTCAGGCGCTGCACGCGCGCAGGATCACGTTTGAACTCCCCTCGACGCGCGAGAAAATTGAGATCGAGGCGCCCCTTCCTGAAGACATGGCGCGAACGCTCGACGAACTCCGCGAATACCGTTCGCTGGAATGATTGCGATTCCTTCCCGCCCAACATCGAAAGAAAAGAATGACCACAGAGAAAACCAACGCCGAATATCCCGGGAACGCAGACAACTGGCGCGCGCTGTATCCGTATGAGTCGCGTTATGAGACGATCGGCGGGTTTCGTTATCATTATCTGGACGAAGGTCCGAAGAATGCGAACGACTCGCGGCCGACGCTCCTGTGCTCGCACGGCAATCCGACGTGGTCCTTCTTCTTTCGCTCGGTCATTGACGCGTTTCGCGAGCAGTATCGCGTGATCGTCGTCGATCATATTGGCTGCGGACTCTCGGAAAAGCCGGGGCTGAACAAGTACCCTTACTCGCTCGGACGACGCGGTCAGGACCTGATCGAGTTCGTCGACAAGCTCGGACTCGACAATATTGCGCTCATCGCGCACGACTGGGGCGGCGCGGTCGGCATGTGCGCCGCGACGCAGATGCCCGCGCGCTTCTCGAAAATCATCCTTATGAACACGGCGGCGTATCTGAGCGATCGCGTCCCGAAGCGCATACGTCTGTGTCATATTCCGGTCCTCAACCGCATCATGCTGCAGGGGCTCAACGTCTTTCCGGCCGCGGCGACGAGAATGGCGACCGCCAAGGGGCTCGCGCCCAACGTCAAGTCGGGGCTCCTCGCCCCTTACGACTCATGGAAGAACCGCGTCGCCGT
>CACYBR010000255.1 GCA_902772705.1 uncultured Planctomycetota bacterium | reverse complement strand
GGCTCCGCCTACGGACTCATGCCCGAAGATTACGCGTTCAAGGCGTATCAGGTCGCGGCCGACGTTTTCCCGGAGACGGTCGAGTTCAACATCAACGACTATTCGGTCGACGACCGTTACGCGGCGCAGATCGCCGATCTTCGCGCGCGCGGCGCCAGAATCGACAACGTCGGGATCCAGATGCACCTCTTCAACCCTGCGGAGACGCTCGGGATCGCCGAAGGAAAAGCGATCCAGACCCCCGAGGTCCAGAAAAAGCGTCTGACCGCCGCGGATAAGACGGGACTGCCCCTCATTTTAAGCGAGATCACGATCACGGCGCCCAACGACGACGAGCGAGGACGCGCGATTCAGGCGATCGTCGCGCGCAATCTCTATCGATATTGGTTCAGCTGGCCGTCGATGCGCGGAATCACGTGGTGGAACATCGTCGACGACTGCGGCGCGCCCGGCGAGCCGACGACCTCAGGACTCTTCACGCGTCAGATGGCGCCCAAGCCGTCCTATTACGCGCTCGAACGACTCATTCTGCACGAATGGCGCACGAACTTCGAGGTTGAAGCGACCGCGTCGAAGGTCGACGTTAAGTTCCGGGGCTTCAAGGGGAAATATCGCGCGAGCTTCGTCGACGAGTCGGGCGAACCGCGCGAGATATTCTTTACCGTCCAATGACGCGACGAAAACGAAAGGAACGGCTATGAAAACGATGCGATTCGGCGTCTCGGTCGACGAAAAGCTCCTGGAGAATTTCGACCGATTCGTCGCCGAAAGCGGCTATCCGACGCGGTCGGAGGCGCTCAAGAACCTCATGCGCGACGCGGTGCATCAGTCGGAGAGCGTCAAGGGAAACAACGTCGCAGGAAGCGTCGCCTTTTCCTATAACCATCATCGCGCCGACGTCGTCGAAAAGCTCCACGACGCGCAGCACGACTTCTGCGACGAGATCGTCTGCTCTCAGCACGTTCACCTCACCCACGACGACTGCCTCGAGACGCTCGTCGTGCGCGGCGCGGCGACGGCGATTAAAGACCTTCTCAGCCGCCTGCGCGAAATTAAGGGGCTGCACAACGTTTCCCTCGCCGTCGTCTGGATGAAACATTGACCGCAACGGCGCGAATCGGAACGAAGAAGGGCGCGCGAAAAGGACTCGACGCGGTAACACGATTTATGAAATTCGTGCCACGCCTCCCCTTGCCCTGGCGTTGACGGGTGTTAGAATTCAGTAACACGATTCGTTGAATTCGTAACACTCGCATAACCAGGAAACGAGGTCGATCCATGAAATCTGATTCTCCTTCTCGCTCATTACCCGTCGCTGACGCCCGGCGACGCGCCTTTACGCTCGTCGAGCTGCTCGTCGTCATCGCCATTATCGGGATTCTTATTGGGCTGCTACTGCCCGCCGTTCAGGCGGCGCGGGAGGCGGCGCGCAGAATGCAATGCACGAACAACATGAAGCAGTGGGGGCTCGCGCTCCATAACTATCACAGCGCCCTCAATCGATTTCCAGGGCTCGCCGAGGCGGCGAACTCGTGTATTTCCCCGCAGTGCGCGCTCCTGTCATACTGCGAGCAGACGGCGCTCCACGGGCTCGTCGATCCGAGCGTGCCGATCTATCGCTATCAGACCGGCTCGTCGCGAAGCGTGACGCTCAACGACTGCTACGTTCCCGTCGCCGCGACTCCGATCGCCTTCACGCGATGCCCGAGCGACCCCGGGCCTCAATCGCAGACGATCGCGATTACGAACGACGATAGGAACACGGAGGAGACCTACGCGTGCAACAACTACGTGTGGTCGACCGGCAGCGGAACCGGCTGGAATTTCCGCATTAACAGCACGCTGTCCACGGGAGACGTCAGCACGCGCAACGCGGGTCCGTCGGACGGCGCGTTCTACATGAACTCGCGGGTCGGGTTCGAGTCGATCGTCGACGGGACGAGCAACACGATGATTCTTTCTGAATCCTGCGTGGGGGAAGGCACGAAAGACCTGTCGAACGTCACGTATCAGGACGTCGTCGATCGGAAGCTGCAGCATACGTATATGGCGGACTATTCCTCCGCGTCGCTGGCGAAATACACGACGATGCGCGACGCGGACGACGACGCGCTCGCGGCGCTCTGCGCCAGTATCACGAAATGGCGGACCGACATTGGCAAATCGTGGATCGTCGGCAAGAGCGACTCGACCCTCTTCAACGCGTTCCTGGTCCCGAACTCCAGCCTTCCGAACGTGTATATTTCCAACTACGGCTTTATCGCGGCGCGAAGCTATCATCAGGGGATCGTCGGCGCGCTCTATGCGGACGGGTCGGTCCACGCGATTTCGAATACGGTCTCGAAG
>CACYBR010000254.1 GCA_902772705.1 uncultured Planctomycetota bacterium | reverse complement strand
GGGCTCCTCTATGGGGTCGCGCAGAAATCGGAGTCGGGCTCGGAATACTCCGCGACGAACGCGGGCAAGTTCCTGATCTGGCCGGGCTCGGGGCTCAAGAAGAAGCCGCAATGGGTCGTCGGCGCGGAACGTCTCGAGACGTCACGCTCGTACCTGCATACGGTCGCGAAGATCGACCCGGCGTGGATCGAGGAACTCGGCGCGCGTCTTATCAAGCGCGCGTACAAGGACCCGTTCTGGAGTCGCGAGACGGGCTACGTGCACGCGTACGAACGCGCGACGCTCTACGGGCTGACAATCGTGCCGCGCCGGCGGATCAACTACGGACCGCTCGACCCGGAGAAATCGCGTCAGATCTTCATTTACGAGGCGCTCGTCAACCGCGAATTCGACTGCACGCTTCCCTTCTTCGAGCATAACGGCAAGGTCGAAGAGGAGGCGAAACGTCTGGGGGACAAGCTTCGTCAATATGACTTCGTCAAGGCTTACGACGCGATCTACGACTTCTACGACGCGAGGATTCCCAAAGACGTCTACGACGCGACGACTCTCAAACAGTGGCATAAGAGCGCCTCGTCCGCAGAACGTCGCGCGCTCTTCGCGACGCTCACGGACTTCTGCGCCGCAGACGACCTCGACGAAAAGACGATCGAAAGCTTCCCCGACGAAATCGCCTTCGACGGAGGAGGAAGCTTTCCGCTCGAATACCGGTTCAACCCGGGCGGCGAAGACGACGGCGTCTCGATCGTCGCGCCGATCGAAGGACTGCGTCAGCTCGACGCGCGCAAAATCGGCTGGCTCGTGCCCGGGCTCCTCGAACAGCGCGTCGTCGCGCTGCTCAAGACGCTTCCGAAGGAGATTCGCCGCGACCTCGTGCCGGTCCCCGACACGGCGCGCGAAATCGTCCGGAAGCTGCGCTTTGGCGAAGGGGAGCTCGAAGAGATTCTCGCGCGCGAGGCGAGCCGCCGATCCGGTCACGCCGTCTCGCACGACGACTTCGACTACGACCGCGTCCCGCTCGAACTTCAGTTCAACGTGCGCGTCGTCGACGAGACGGGCAAGCTCGTCGCGGAAGGACGGCGCCCGGACGAACTGCGCAAACGACTCGGCGTCGAAATGAACAAATCGATCGGCGCGGTCGTCGATCCGAAATGGAACCGCGACGGCGTCGTGAAGTGGGACTTCGGCGCGCTCCCCGACTCGGTCGCGATCAAGCGCGGAGGGCTCGTCGTTTCGGCGTATCCCGCGCTGTGCGACCCGCGATTCCTCTCGAAGGATTTCGCGCCGCGCGACGCAAGCGACCGAACGGTCGCGCTGCGTCTCTTCGACTCGCGCGACAAGGCGCTCCGGCATACCCAACTGGGGATCCAGCGTCTTTTTACGCTCGACAATCTCCGCGATCTGCGCACGCAGGCAAAGTGGTTTCCCAACGTCGAGCGTCTGCGCGTTTACGCGAGCTCGCTCCCGGATTTCGACTTTGACGCCGCGATCGCCGAGCTCGTCGCCGCGCGCGCGCTCGACCTCGACATGCTCGATCTGCCGACGAACGAGGGAGAGTTCAACAACGCCGCGAACAGGGCGCGCAAACGGATCGGACTCGCGGTTCAGGAGCTCGTCGGATGGGCCGCGAGGTTCCTCGAAGCGTATCAGGACGCCTGCCTCGCGATCGAGCGATTCCGACGAGGTCCGGCCGATTCCGTCGCGCGCGACTGCGCCGTGCAGGTCGCGAGACTGACCCCGCCAAGGTTTTACCTCACGACCCCGTGGCAATGGCTTCGCGAGTACCCGCGATATTTCAAAGCGATTCCCATGCGCTTTGACAAATTCCTCAACGGAGGTTCGCGGTCTGATCCTCAGTTCGCCGGCGAACTGGCGCAATACTGGTCGAGATACGAACAGGCGGAGAAGGACGCGGAAAGCGCCGGCGTCTTTGATCCGGAATTGGAAAACTTCCGTTGGGCGATCGAGGAGTATCGTGTTTCCCTCTTTGCGCAAAAACTGGGAACCTCGATCAAGGTCTCGCCCGTCAGACTGGAGAAGATCTGGGAAAAGGTCATGCGCTGACGCGCGACGTCGGAACGCGACCATGTGTTAGAAAGGAAGTGAATCATGAGACAGGGTTATCTGCATGTCTGCGTCGTTCTGGACGAATCGGCTTCAATGTCGAGACTGCGCGACGACGCGCTCTTCTCATTGAAAGCGTTCCTTCAGGAGCGCCGCGTCACGATTGCCAAAGAGGTCAAGGTCGACTTTTATCTCTTTGCGGAAACGATCAAGAGCGCCGCCTGCGGCGTTACGCTCTCTGACTTCGATTTCGGCTTTCTGAACGAGGTTTATCAGTGCGGCGGCGCGACGGCCTTCAACGACTCGTTCTGCGAAGCTATCGACAGCTTCGGTCTCGACCTTGCCAATATGCGCGAAGAGGATCGGCCTGAGCAGGTCCTCGTCGCCGTCGTCACCGACGGTCGCGACAACCGAAGCCAAAACGCCTCTCTCAACGACGTATACCGCCGAATCGACGTTCAGACTCGCGTTTACAACTGGCGGTTCGAATTCTTCTACGCGCAGCCTGAACAGCTCAGGGAATACTGCCTCGACGACGAGAGCTCCGTCGACGTCGTCGGCGAAACGTCCGCGAGCGACTCCGAGCCCGCTCAATCGGTCGTCGCCGACGTCGAGGAAAAAGAAAAATTCGTCGAACGCGTCGACGCGGACGCAAACGACGAGTTCTCCGAACGCGTCGATTACGACGACGACGCGCGCTCCGAGTACGTGCCTGACCCCGCCGCGCTCGACGTCGACCAAACGGTCGACGCTCACGTCGAAGATGCGCCTGGCTCGTCCGTCGCAACCCCGACTCCGGAACAGACGGCGCAGAGCGTCGACGCGAACGTCCAGGAGGATTTTTCAGAACGCGTCGACATGGACTCCGCTCAGTTCGCCGACGACCTGCACGCCGAAACCGTCGAATCGCCCGAATTCGCCGAGCGCGCTCGCGAACCCGAACTCTCGGAGTCCTCCGACGACCGCGCGCGCCTCGTTAACGATTGCATCGAAGGCGACGACGCGCCGACCGCCGATAAGGACGAACTCGTCCTTCAGGACGCCCCTGAGCCCAGGAAAGGCGAACTCGAGACTGAGTTGCACAACGCCGACTCCGCTCATGAACGTTACGACGGGTTCGAAGCCGAGCTCGTCAACGAATTCCTCGACGTCGACGACGCCCCTCCCGTCGACAAGGACGAGCACGACGATTTCAACGCGATTGACGTCGCGAAAGAACTCGAAACCTCGGGCAATGGTTCCGACGACGAACCCGACGGCGAAGATCGCCGCGACGTCTCCTCTGGCGACGAGAGCAACGTCGATTCGATTCAACGCGCCCCCGAAGAGGATACGGAAACAAAGGACCCCGAAATCAAGGCCTCAGGACTCGAATTCGCTCAAATCGGCGCTTCGATGAACGACGAGTTTGAGATTGGCGAGCCGTCCGCTCATTTCCCAATCGCCGATCCCAAACCTGCCGTGCCGGACGACGCCGAAGAGAAAGAGGACTCCGCTATTGTCGTCGGCTCCGATTCCAACGTCGTCGATCCGGTCGTCGCCCCTGAGCCCGAAATTGGGTTCGTTCCGCCGCTGATCATTAGCTCCGATTCTGTCGACGCGGGAGAAGCGCCTGAGCCCGAGGTCGTCGAAACGGAGTCCAAACCGGACGAGATCGACCTCGACGCGACTGAAGAAAGCGCGCAGGTCGTTGACGAAACGGCTGAGCCCGAGGTCGTCGAAACTGTCGACGAAGACGCTGAGGAGCCCGAGCCGGACGAGATCGACCTCGACGCGACCGAGGAAAGCGCGCAGGCCGCTGAAGAAGCGTCTGAGCCCGAGGTCGTCGAAACTGTCGACAAAGACGCGGAGGAGCCCGAGACGGAGTCCGAGCCGGACGAAATCGACCTCGACGCGGCTGAAGAAAGCGCGCTGGTCGCTGACGAAGCGCCTGAGCCCGAGGTCGTCGAAACGGTCGACGAGGACGCGGAGGCGCCCGAGGCGGAGACCGAACCGGACGAGATCGACCTCGACGCGACTGAAGAAAGCGCGCAGACCGTTGACGAAACGGCTGAGCCCGAGGTCGTCGAAACGGTCGACGAGGACGCTGAGGCGCCCGAAACGGAGTCCGAGCCGGGCGAGATCGACCTCGACGCGGCTGAAGAAAGCGCGCAGGTCGTTGAAGAAGCGCCTGAGCCCGAGATCGTCGAAACGGTCGACGAAGACGCGGAGGAGCCCGAGACGGAGTCCGAGCCGGGCGAGATCGACCTCGACGCGACTGAAGAAAGCGCGCAGGTCGTTGAAGAAGCGTCTGAGCCCGAGGTCGTCGAAACTGTCGACGAAAACGCGGAGGAGCCCGAGACGGAGTCCGAGTCGGACGAGATCGACCTCGACGCG
>CACYBR010000253.1 GCA_902772705.1 uncultured Planctomycetota bacterium | reverse complement strand
TTGTCGAGATCCCACGAGGTCCGACTCGAATCGCCGACCAAAATATCGCCCGCTTCGCACGTGATCTTGCCGACCGTCTGGTTGTCGCCAATTACAACCTTTTCAAGACTCGCAAAATCAATCTGGCGAAGCATGTCGAGCGTCTGGGCGTCGAGAAGACTGAGAACGGACTCCCCCGCATGATACAGCTCGCTCTTGTTAATCTTTTCCATCGCGTCTATGAGATATTGAGCGCGGCCGCGCATCTCAACGGTATGCCCGCTTTTAACCTGCTCGCAGAAAATGCGGTGCGTCTCGTTCATGACTGCGGCAAGGTCGTTCTTACTCATGGGGGCGAGAGCCTTGGAATGGCGTCCTGACGCCTCTACAAGCGCCGCTTTGAGCATCTCAATCGCGTCGGTCGGAGAAGAGGCGCTCTTGTGTTCTGTTCGGTCGTTCCGAACGTTGACGTCCGTGAGCAGACCCGCGTAACGAACGCCCGTAACAACCGACTCGCTTGTTCCCATAAAGTACTGCGCCAAAAGACTGGACGCTTCTTCAACTTCGCCTATAGAGCGCAACGGATCTTGATAAAGGCGCTCATACCACCTCAGGCGGCAACGCGAATTCAATTCGTTGCCCGTCTGAAGGCTATTCGTACGGCGGCGAATACTGGCGTTATAAGATTGCCAGCGCTGATAGAGCGGGAGCCCTCCCTTCTGTTCAAGAACTTTGACCATGTCGTTCGTCATGTCGGCAACCGCTTTTTTCGCGTCGGCATAGCGCCAGACCTTCTCAACCGGCGGCGTCTGAACAATGGGAGCCGCGGGCGCGGCGCTTTCCTGACTGATATTGGCACGGTCGGCGTCTGACACGTCGCCCTCGGGAATCTTGACGGCGGCGTCAGGAGCGTTCGCGTTGTCGTTTCCCAGATCAAGCGTCGTGTCCTTGGTGGGCGCTTCCGTTCCGGGAACGACGGCGTCTGACGGATCTTGCGGCGCTTCTGCGGTCGGCGGTTCCTGGGGCTCCTCTGGAGGATTATTCTCAACGACCTGCTGCGCGACAATCGAGGACGTGTCGGTTACAACCGGCTCCTGCTGCACGCCGGCGACGAAATTGGAACCGTTTCGGGGATGAACGGTTCCGCGAGCAGGCGACGGATTCCGCTCCGTCATGCCGTTCCCAATGGGTCTGGTCTGGCCCGGCATATTATCGCGGAGGACATACTGAACGGGAAGAACGGCGAAAGATTCAAGAGGATCAACTTCGCTTACAAGAGAAGAGGCGCTCCATTCCTCCGGACTGGATTCGACAACCGTCGGCGTCGTCAGAGGAATGCCGAAAGAGGTCGACGCCTGAGCGCTTGTGCCGTCGAGTAGCGCCAAAGTCGCCGCGGCGCCTAAGAACACGTAGTTTAAAACGCGCTTATTCATGATTTCATGATCTCGTTTTTCAATCAGACGAGCCGAAGTTAACGCGATCGTCCGCGCTAATATCCCCAGACGACTCGTCTGCGTCGGATTAAACGTAAATATTAAACGTAAATTATGTGTGTTTCAGGAACGCTTTCACGTCACTGTTGTCCCAATCTGGCCGCCGCGTTACGACAAAACGCGAGCCACTTCCCGGCGGAAGCCCGAACGTTACGACAGTGGGATAGTCCGAAAACGGACGTCGCAAGGTCGGACGTCTTCGTCGCTGAGAGGCGTTCTAATACGCCCAGATCAGTATCAAGCCTAAAAGTGTGAAAAACAACAAGGCTTACTCTTCCTTTTCGTCCTATATCGTGAATAACTTAAGGCGTATTTTGCGTCGGAACGGTCAAAATCCGAGTCGCAGGAACGCCAATACGACGCGTCAATCAAAGTCTTTTTAACCGTTAAAAGAAATCTCTTCATCCCTGCGCTTAAATTTCCAACCAACATTTTAATCGTCCCGACGCGTCTTTTATCAAAAAACCTAAAAGACCTTCCCTTTCCTCCTATCTTCCACATTCTGAAATCGTCGTTAAAATCGGCGCTTACCGGAAAACGGCCATTTTTTTCGACAAAAAATCGTAAATCAGGAAGGAAACACTTGCTTAAAAGGTCCCCGCAAATTATCATTTCACATTAGGGTCAGAGGCGCCGTGTGGACTTGTCGTTCCAGCGCGGACGTTTCCTGACGAATACATCGCAACTACACGAAACGACTGGCAAAGAGCTTAGGCGTTTCGAAAGCCTGATCGCGTCGACTCCCTGTTTCATCCGCGTATGCGCGGCGACCAGAAACGACGCCGCGAGTCTTTACGCTTGACGCGTCCACTCGACAGTAACAGGCGCCAAAACTGATTTTTACCGTTAAGCCTAAGTTGGTTTAGGAGATTCTCATGAGTCGAAGCAATTTTGTACTTCGTTTAAGCGCGATCCTGGCGTTGATCGTCCTCTTTGCCGTTCCTGTCTCAACAACGGCCTACGGGCAGAACTATAACAATAACAGCAATAATAACAACAATAATAGCAATAACAACAACAATCGAAACAATAACAACAACAATAATAATAACAATAACAACAACAATAACAGCAATGGAAACCGCGGCGGCGGCGGTAGTTCCTCGATGGGCGGCGTGCTTGTCGACGCGAACGGCGTTCTCCAGCGCGTCGTTGTAGACGACGGCGTTCTCGCTGCGGCTCGTAACGAAGCTTTCGCGTCCATTCCTTCCGAAATGCGCGCTCCGAGCAAGCTCCGCAAGGTCTCCCTCAACCGTCTGGAAGCTCAGATCGTCGCCAACAACGGGGTCGTTTCAGACGAAATGGCGAATCTTGCTGGTCTGACCCGCATCGAAAACGTCTTCGTTTATCCTGAAACGGGCGACGTCGTTATCGCCGGGCCCGCTGAAGGCTGGAAAGTGGGAGTTGACGGCGCGATTGTCGGCGCCAAGAGCGGTCGTCCGACGTTGCAACTTCAGGACCTCGTCGTCGCGTTGCGCGCGTATCCCGCCGAAGGCAAGAGCGCTGAGTTCGTCGGTTGCTCGATCGATCCGACCGAAGATGGTCTTCGCAACATGCAGGCCTATCTGAAAACGGCGGCGCAACCGCAGACGGACGCCGATCGCGTCAATTACGCGGCAGGCATCCGGGAAGCGCTCGGGCTTCAGGACGTCAACGTCTGGGGAGTTTCTCCCAAAACGAACTTCGCCGCGACCCTTGTCGCCGCCGACTACCGAATGAAGCTCATTGGCGTCGGTCTTGAGGAAGCGCCTGTCAAGCTCGTAACGTACGCTGAAAAATCCAATCCTCGCGTCAACGCCTCTAACGGTCTCGTCCGTTGGTATTTCCAGCCGAATTACGACTGCGTCGTTGAAACCGAAAACGGCGACGCGCTCCAACTCATCGGCAACGGCGTGACCCTTGTCGGAGAGGACGAACTCGTTGGCGCCGACGGCTCTCGTTCCGCCAATACCGGTCGAGGCAATCCCGCGACGAAAGCTTATGCCAAGAGCTTTACTTCCAAATTCGAAAAGATCGCCGACGAGGTTCCGGTCTACGCCAGTCTCCGTAACCTCATCGATATGACGATTGTCGCGGCTTACCTCCAAAAGGAAGGCGTCTACGCCAAAACTAACTGGACCCCCGACTTCTTCGCCGATGAAGAAAAGTTCCAGACTGAAACGCTCAACGAAGTTCAGTTTGCGGAAACGGCCGTCAACGTGATCAATCACAAGGGAGGAATCACCTCCTATCCGACCGGCGGCGGCGTTCACATTGAACCCCAGATCGCGCTCGACGTCGATCACGTCAAATACGACGAGAAAGGAACCGTCGAGGCCCGACGCGAAAAGTCTGAAAACAATGATTCCAACTCCTGGTGGTGGGACTGATTTTCGCGACTTGTCGTCAACGCGCGCTCTGATTGCGCCATGATCCATCACGCCGCTAGCGGGTTTGTTCCTGCTGGCGGCGTTTTTTTGAGGTTGGCGCCATTCGCCCGTCAACTCGTCCAATCCTCGCGCTCTTCACGCGTCAAACAGAAAAAAGCCTGCGCTCCAACGCCTGTGACGACGTTATGAGACCTGTCTGGATTCCCCTTGAAGCGGTAACCAGAAGAAGCGTTCTCTCACCCGTGGATGCGTTCGGACGGTCGTAACAACTAATGAAAGAAAGGCGACTCGTTATTCGTTTCTTTACTCACGCGTCTCGACGGCTTAAAAAGGCGCGGTAGAATCGGCCTTCCCCCACAGCCTCCTGCTCGTATCATAATCAAACAAAAAAGGACGCGGTTTTCATTTCGCGTCCTTTTGGAATTCCATCGGCGTTACAGGCGAGAACCGCCGTCATTCAAGACGCGCAAACGCTGCGCGTCGCGTTAGCCAGAAATCGTTCTGTCTTCAGCGCTTAAAAGAGACAAGCCATCGGCTCCCTTTGCATCCGTGCAGAGGGAGCGCGATAAAAGTCGGACCGCATACCTGCGTTCCATTCCCGACGTCCTGCCGGAAATCTGGCGCGTCATACGCCCATCCTTACATGCGTCCTTCCAGCATGTCGCCGCACAGCCTTGCCGGCGATTGGCGCGTCGTGCGCCCAATCCATTAACCGTCCATGGCGACCGCGTCCCTTGCGGCCTTACCTTCGCATCCTATGCGAAGGAAACAGACGCCTGACCTTCGTCTCAGCGTCTCGTTTTCGTTTCGTCGACACGAATCGCCGTGCGTTCGATTTCAGGAGCGACTGGCGCTTCCTGCGCGACAATGACGGATTCCTCAAAGTCGACGGCAACTTCGCCAACGTTAAATCCCGCGACGCGCCACTCGCCCTCGTCGTCGGACGTCACAAACGTCAGCAGATCGCGTTGAACTTCGCCTGATTCCGCGTAATCTTCAACTTCGACCCAAACGTAAACGCGTCCCTGAGAGGTCGGCTTCGTTTTCTCAATAACGCGCCAACGGATCGTATTGCTCGACTGAGCGAGGAAATTCTCACTCTGCGCTTCCCGCGCTCTCTTCGTCAACAGCGCAAACGCGCCGTCGCTATCGCCGCGGAAAAAGGTTCGAAAGAACCCGTTCACGACGCCCTCCGGCGTCTCGTCGCTCTCAACGTCAAGCGGCTCGTTATCCTGCTCAAGCTTTTCCGGCGCTCCTTCCGGCGTCGCCTGCGTCGCTTCGTCGACCTTGGCGCCGCTCTTTTCGCAATGGGAACCGCATCCGGCGGCAAACGCCAGCGCCGCTGTCAACATCATGCTCATAGCGACGATTCGTCTCATGGTGAACTCCATTTCGTTCGTGTATACTCGGCGCGCGTTATTATTCCTTTCTGACGCGCGATCCTTGCGGATTCTATGGTATACCTAAAACAAAAAAGCGGTTCAAGACGAGTTTCTTAAAAAATTTACGCAGTTGCTCTCTAATCTTCCTTTCTTTGCTAACCGTAATAACGAGAGC
>CACYBR010000252.1 GCA_902772705.1 uncultured Planctomycetota bacterium | reverse complement strand
GCGTTCTATTGACGAAAACAACGCTTCGATTAAAATACGCTCCGAACGATATGGATAAAGCGACGTGTCGTTCGTGAGCTTCTTTTTTCGCATAAGCATAAGATCAGTAAGAATCTATCAGTAAGGTTAGACGATGACTCAAGAATCGCCTGCGGCTTCAATCGGGCCGAAAACGATGTATGACAAGATATGGGAGAATCACCTCGTTTATCAGGAACCGGGCGACGATTCCGCGATTCTTTATATCGACCAGTTGCTCTGCCACGAGGTCACGAGCCCGCAAGCGTTCGAAGGTCTCCGTTTAGCCGGTCGTAAGGTTCGTCATCCGGACCGTGTCATGGCGGTTCAGGATCACGACGTTCCTACGAAAGATCGTGATAAGCCGATTGCCGATCCCATCGCGCGCAAGCAGATTGAAACCCTTCGCGCCAACTGTAAGGAATTTGGGATTCGGCTCTACGACCTCAACGACGTCGAGCAGGGCGTTATTCACGTTGTCGCCCCGGAAGAAGGACACGTCAAGCCGGGCATGACATTGACTTGTGGCGACAGCCACACCGCGACGCACGGCGCTTTCGGTCTGATCGCGATGGGAACAGGCACCAGCGAAGTCGAGCATGTACTGGCGACGCAGACGCTTCGTCAGAAGAAGATGAAGTCAATGCGCATCACTGTTAACGGCGAGCTTGGACCTGGAGTTACCGCTAAGGACGTCATTCTCTATATCATTTACAGAATGACGACTGCCGGAGGCGCCGGATATGCGGTAGAATTTGCCGGGTCCGCGATTCGTTCGCTTTCGATGGAAGGACGAATGACCGTCTGCAATATGGCGATTGAAATGGGCGCGCGCGTCGGCATGGTCGCTCCTGACGAGACGACGTTTGAATGGCTCAAAGGTCGTCCGCAGATGCTCAAGGGCGAAGATTTTGACAAGGCCGTAGAAGAATGGAAGAAGCTCGCGACGGACGAGGACGCCGTTTTCGATAAGGAGGTCGTCTTTGACGCGGCAGATATCAAGCCCCGTATTACCTGGGGCACCAATCCCGCTCAAAGCGTCGAAGTCACCGACGTGGTTCCTTCTCCAGAAGACTTTGAAAACACCGAAGAACGTAAGATGGCAAAGGCGGCTCTTGAGTACATGGATCTCAAGGCTGGCATGCCCATGACAGATATTAAGCTGGACTGGGTTTTCATCGGCTCCTGCACCAACGGTCGGATCGAAGATTTCCGCGCCGCCGCGAAAGTCCTCAAAGGCTATAAAATCGCAGACGGTATTCAGGCGATCGCGGTTCCCGGAAGCGGTATTGTTAAGAAACAGGCCGAAGCCGAGGGTTTGGACAAGATATTTACCTCTGCTGGATTCGAATGGCGCGATCCTGGTTGTAGCATGTGCCTTGCGATGAATCCCGACCGCCTCAAGCCTGGCGAGCGTTGCGCTGGCACAAGCAACCGTAACTTCGAAGGACGAATGGGGAAAGGCGGTCGCACTCACCTTGTTTCGCCCGCGATGGCCGCCGCCGCTGCCGTTGCCGGTCGCTTTGTCGATATCCGTGAATGGAAATACAACGACTGAAAGCTTCTCCAATTTTGAAAACTGCAGGATCCTGACAAACCGACGTCTCAAGGCGCGTTTGTCAACCTACTGTTATAGAAAAATCAAAGGTTAATGATATGCAAGCGTTTGTTAAGCACGAGGGACTCGTCGTCCCCATGGATCGCAGTGATATCGACACTGATCAGCTTGTTCCAAAACAGTTTCTCAAGCGCGTCGAGCGCAGTGGTTTTGGCAAATTCCTCTTTTTCGATTGGCGTTACCTTAACGACAACTACGACGAGAATCCCCAATTTGAACTGAACCGCCCTGAATACCGCGACGCGACAATTCTTCTGGCGCGTCGTAATTTCGGCTGTGGTTCCAGTCGTGAGCATGCGCCCTGGGCGATTGCCGATTATGGTTTCCGCGTCATTCTTGCTTCCAGTTATGCCGACATTTTCTACAATAACTCCTTCAAGAATGGCTACTTGCCGGTTCGTCTTTCTGAAGATCAAATTGAAGATCTTTTCCAGCGCGAGGCAAAATTTCGACCATACCGGCTGACCGTCGATCTTGAGAACCGCCGCGTTACTGACGAGCATGGGCTTGATATTACGTTTGAAGTCGACGAATTCCGTCGTGAATGTCTCCTTAATGGATGGGACGACGTAGGACTCACTCTTCGCTTTGAAGACAAGATTGACGCTTACGAAAAGGCTCATGGAATTTCCTGAGACCGAAAACTGTTGATCTATGGAGTGCCGGTATGTTGAAAGCGATTTTGTTGGGAAATGGCGCTCGCGAGGGAGTGCTTGAAGGCGTCGCTGCGCTTAGGCCCGTGATCGAACAGTTTGTCGAAGTTGTCGCTGCAGATTTTAACAATATCGTCGATCTTACAAACGTTGACGCTGATATTGCCATCGTCTTCGGCGGCGACGGATCGATTCTTCGTTCCGTCCATCAAATGTGCGAAAATCAGTTGCCGATTCTTGCGATCAATCTGGGAACGCTGGGATTCCTTTCGAGCGTTGACCCTGCCGGCGTCGGACCTTTCCTCGAATCTGACGCTTTTCGTAACATGGCGACTCGCGAGCAAATTCTCCTGAACTGTTCGGTTTGGCGACGAAAGGAAATCGGCGTTGAACCTTTCGACTTCAGAACGGTTTCTCCACGTCTTTCTTCCAGAGCTTTGCCGTCTGGATGGCAATCAGGAATGTCCGATCGGTATTGCTATGGCAATCATCTGGTTGTGAACGAAGTGGCGCTTCGCGGCGTCGCGCCGTTTTCAATTCTGAAGATCGATCTGGCAATCGATGGCGAGCTTGTTACGACTTTCCGCGGCGACGGTCTGATTGTTTCGACCCCTGTCGGTTCAACTGGTCATAGTCTTTCCGCGGGCGGTCCGATTCTTCGCAACAGTCTTGATTCCGTCGTAATTTCGCCGCTGGCGCCACTCACGCTTAACTTCCGACCAGTCGTCGACTCTGCTTCACGCGTTTATGAAATGCAGGCGCGAACGGGCGAGGTTTTCCTTGTTGTGGACGGGGAATCGAGACAAAAGCTTATGAGCGACGATTTGGTGGTCATTCGCCGTGCTCCGTTCCCTTTTAAGATGATTAGCGTTCCTGAGAACAAATACTACCGTAACCTTCAGCGTAAGCTGAGTTGGGGCGTTGATACGATTACCAGACACAATACCCGTAAGTAATTGCTAATCAAGCAATCCTTCGGTCCCTTCGTTTTATGATCAAAACGAAGGGATTTTTTATTCGCTGATCGCAATATTTGTTGAAATCCATCAAATTTCTCATACTTGTCCTTTAAACAGAACCGACAATTTGCTATAAATACAATGGTTTGTGCGGTAATGTCGGTTGATCGCACTCTTCGGTTTGGAATCTAAATAAGGATAGAGATATGGCTCGTGTTACTCGTCGTCAGTTTATAAGCGCAGGTCTTGCACTTGGCGCGGCAAGCTTCTTCCCGGCTCCTGCTCAGATTGCGCGCGCCGCCAATGAACGTGTGCGTCTTGGTTCTATCAGTTGCGGCGGTCGTGCTAACGAATTGCTTGCCAATTTCCGCAAGTTTGAAGACGTTGATATTGTTGCAATCTGTGATCCGGACTTCGCTAGAGTTGGCGCGACCAAAGCCAAGTTTGAACAGGAATTGAAGACGTTTACCGATTGTCGTCAGTTGCTTGACGACAAAGAGATTGACGCGGTAATCGTCGCAACTTGCGATCATTGGCATTGCCTCGGCGCGATCTGGGCAATGCAGGCAGGTAAGGACGTTTACGTCGAAAAGCCTCTTGCGCATAACATCTACGAAGGCGTTCAGGTTGTCAACGCCGCGCGGAAGTACAAGAGGGTTTGCCAGGTTGGTATGCAACAACGTAGCGACAAAATGCAGGCTGAGATTAAAACTTTTCTGCACAAAGAAAAGCAGATCGGCAATATCAAGATGGCGCGCGTCAATCACTACATGCCCCGTAACCCGATTGGACTTAACGACAAGCCTTTAGAATTCCCCGCGACGACCGATAAGAACCTGTGGCTCGGTCCTGCTCTTGACGAACCAATCTATCGCAATAGTCTCCAATACGACTGGCATTGGTCTTGGAATACAGGCACTGGCGAAATGGGCAACTGGGGCGTTCATGTTCTCGACGACTGTCGTAACAATGTCCTCCTTGATGCGGTTGAGTTCCCCAAACGCATCCTTGGCGGCGGTATCCGCGCTGGTGAAAAAGACGACGGGGAAACGCCCAATATCCACTTTGTATACTTCGATTCCGGCACGGTTCCGGTCGTTCTCGGGCTGTCGACTCTCGCAATGGCTGAATCTCGATCCGCCGGTCCTCATCCTGGGCCAGGTTCCGGGTACATCGCTTACTGCGAAGGCGGTCGACTTGAAGGACAACGCGGCAGCGCCAAGGCCTTCGACGCCGACGGCAAACTCATGAAAGAGTTTAAAGGCAACAGCGGCCAGATTGAACATCAACGCAACTTTATTGACGCAGTCAAGACGCAGGACTCTTCGATCCTTAATGCTGAAGTTGCTATTGGCAAGGCGACCAGCGAGTGGTGCAACCTTGCCAACATCGCGTTCAAATGCGGTCGTTCCATGGATGAAGAACGCGCTGCAGTCGTCGCCAAGGCCGCTGAAGGCGCCGAGACAATATGGGCCGAAGCGCTCGACAGCGCGCAACAGACGCTCGCTTCCAACAAGGTTTCAATGCTCAACTCCGACGTTATGGTCAGCGATATGAT
>CACYBR010000251.1 GCA_902772705.1 uncultured Planctomycetota bacterium | reverse complement strand
GGGCTGCTCGAATCGAACCTCGAGGGCGCCGACCTCGTGCTGCAGTCTCGCTCGTCGAACACGTGGGGGCCGGTCAAGCTCGACCATCTGTATGAATTCGGGACGATCGGGGCGGTCGTGCGCGAGAAGACGGGAACCGATCCGACGTTCCTGCTCTCGGACGCGCGGAGACCGAAGGACGCGCGGACCCAGTCGCTCGAGGAAGCGATCCGCGACGAGCTGCAGACGACCTTCTGGAACCGCCGGTGGCTCGAGGGGCTCATGCGGGAAAAAGGAGGCGGCGGCGCGGCGACGCTCGCGAAGTCGACGCAGAATCTCTTCGGATGGAGCGCTGTCGGCGCGGAGGGGCTCGTCGACGACGCGATGTGGCGACGAACCGTCGAGACGTTCGTCGACGACCGGCTCGAAATCGGTCTGCGCCAGTATTTTGAGGAGACGAATCCCGCGGCGCTCGCGGAGACGACCGCCGTCGCGCTCGACGCGGCGCGCCGCGAGTTCTGGCGTCCGAGCCCTGAAGAGCTCGAAAAGCTCGCCGCGACGCACGCCGAAACGATCAAAAAGTTCGGCGTCCCCTGCTCCTACAACGTCTGCGGCAACGTGAAGCTACGCGAATTTATCGCCGCGAACCTTCCCGACGACGCCGCGAAGGAATATCGCGACGCGATCGACGCCGCCGCACGCGACGCCTCGACCGACGCGCAGGTCAGCGGCGTCGAGCTCGTCGAAACGAAAACCGACGTGCAGAACGACCGGACCGACCCCGCCGACGCCGCGCCCGACGTCCCGAGCGTCGACAACGCCGTCAAGCTCGCGCTCGCGTTCGCCGCGCTCGCGATCTTCGCCCTCGGGTTCGCGCTCGGAGGTCGCAAAGGACGTTGAACGCGACGACTCCTTAACTTCGTCTGGCAAAAACGACAAAGGCTTTTTTCTGTCGCCGGGAAAAAGCCTTTGTTCGTCTACGGAGGCTGACAAATGCGCGCTAAAAGAGAAAATTTCTCAAAAACTTCTTGAAAAATGAACAAATTAAAGATATATTATTGGCGTAACGTTAAAAAATCACATTTTAATATTTTTTGAAAGGAGGGAGGACAATGCTGATCAGTTTTAAAGTCGAAAACTGGAAATCCTTCCCTTTGCTCGAATTTTCCGCGCTCGCCGGAAAAGAGCGTCTTCATAACGAACGCGTGGCGCTCACGGAAAGCCCGCGCATGCGCCTGCTCCCCATTTCCGCGATCTATGGCGGCAACGCCTCAGGCAAGTCGAATTTTTTTGAAGCGATCGACTTTGCCAGACGTTACGTTGTCAACGGCGTAGCTCCGGAACGTCAGGTCGGCGTCAAGCCTTTTGCGTTGAATTCGAGAACGCAGAAAGAGCCGACGCGGTTCGTTTTCGAACTCTATACGGACAAAGGCGCGTTTCGTTATTCGTTCACGATAACGCGTTCCGAGGTCGTTGAGGAATCGCTTTCGGAATTACTGCAAACGGTCGAACGGCCGTTGTTCGAACGCCATGGAACGCAAATCGAACTGAAACGTCAATTCCGTGATTCCAGAGCGTTAGAATACGTCGGACGCGGAACGCGCAAAAACCTACTCTTTCTGACCAACTGCGTGCATCAGCAGCGGGACGAGTTTCGGGCGATTTACGACTGGTTCCAGAACACGTTGCTGCTCATATCGCCCTCGGCGTCGTGCAACGCGTTTGAAATGTACGCGAACGAACGTTCTCCTTTCATGCCTCAGAATCAGGAAACGCTCGACGAGTTTGACGTCGGCATAGAGAGAATTGAAACGAAACCGGTTCCCCTTAATCAACTTCCTTTTCAGGTGAATTGGAATATTCAGAAAGAAAGCGAATCCCTTCCGGACGGCGCGCTGTTCCAGCTCGGACCTTACCTCGTTTCCATCAGGAACGGCGAACCGACGGTCGGCAAAATGGTCGCGATCCATTCGCTTGAAGACGATCCCTCCGTCAAGATCTCTTTTGACCTTGCGGAGGAATCCGACGGAACCTGTCGGTTGCTCGATCTCATACCGGCGTTCACGTTCCTGCGGGACCCTTCCCGAAAACGCGTGATCTTCATCGACGAAATCGACCGGAGTCTGCATCATCTGCTGACCAGAAAGCTTATCGAAGACTACTTGGCGAGTTGTTCCCCTGACTCGCGTTCCCAGCTGTTTTTCACCACGCATGACGCGCTTCTTATGGATCAGTCGCTTTTGCGCCGCGACGAGTTGTGGCTGGTCGAAAAGGACGGCGCGCGCTCTTCGCTCGTCAGCGTCGGAGACTATCAGATTCGGTACGACAAGTCGCTCGTAAACTCTTACCTTTACGGCCGCTTTGGCGGAACGCCGAATCTTCGGACACGATAATTCATTCAGGGGGTTGGATGAGCAAAAACGTCAAACCGTCTTTTACTCGTCGGTCGCTCAGGTTGCAGACAAGAGAATTCGTTCTTATCGCGACCGAGGGAGCCGTTACGGAGAAGGAGTATATCGACGCCGTTGTCGCTTGCTTTCAGCAAAAGGCAAAAGAGCGTTTTGGAAAGAACGTCGTCGTCTCTCGCAAGTACGTCTCGTCAAATCACCGCAGCGTCCCGACGGCGCGTTTGCGCGCGCTTAAACGCGAAGCGTCGCTAAACAGAATCGACGACAACTACACGGCGTGGCTAATATGCGATCTTGACCAATGGAACAGCGAACAGTTTCACGAAATTAAAACCTGGGAAGAGAAAAATAAGGCGCGAAATCATTGGATTTTAAACTCGCCAAACTTTGAATTCTGGCTGTCGCTTCACTTTAAGAACACGGCGGAATTCCAAAAGTACGTCAAACGCAACGGCAAGAGGGTTGGAACGAACGATTTTACTTACGAAGAGATTGTCAAAGCCTGTTCCAGAGCGCGTTCTTCCTATCCCCGCGATTCGTCTCTCTTTGAGCAGGACGGCTCCCGGATGTTTCTGTTTATCGAGTATCTGGCAAAATTTTTTGGTCTGGAAGCGGATTTTCAGTAAAGGGCTCCTCTCCCCCGCAAGCCGGAAGGCTCCGCCGACGGGGCGGCGTTTCACGTTTCTTCTGTCGACGTCAGCTCCTGAACAGGGAACCCGCGAAAAAGCCGCGCCAAATCGTAAATGTTCGGTCGAGGGCTCGTCAGTCTTCATGAGAACGAGACGAAAACCTATGGTCCAATAACAGGTCGTTGACGGCAGGCCGTAGTCTCTGTGAGCCGATCGACACTGCATTGACAACGAGTCCCATCCTCCT
>CACYBR010000250.1 GCA_902772705.1 uncultured Planctomycetota bacterium | reverse complement strand
GACTCTGCGACGTAAGCCTTCTTCAAACGAATGAATCGCCCGTCACGGGGTCTTTATTCTCTTGCGCGCCGGGATACAATAGGGGCTGGAATGTCGCGGCTCTTGCCAATTCTGCGTTCCTTATACGATATGAGTTTCGGAGGTCCTGATGCCCAGACACACGTTCTCTTTTAGCGCAAGAATCCTTACGACGACGCTGGCGGTCATGCTCTCGCTAACCATGAACGCGGCGCGCGGGCAGGATTTCCTCAACTTCGGAGCTGGCGACGACGCGTCCGGCGGCTTCTCCGTTGCGGACTTTGGCGTCGGTCTCCCTGGAGCTACGGCGAACACTCCGCTCGCCGTCGAAGCGACGATTGCGCCCGTCCCGAAAAACGCGGGCAACGTCTGGAACGTCGACGGCAAGACGCTCGTGGGCTTCGTTTCTCTGAAAACCGTCGTCCAGCCGGATTGGCACATTTACTCCGCGACTCAGGGCGAGGGAGGTTTGCCGACAAAATTCAGCGACGTCGCCGTTGCCGGCGCTCCGGAAAACGCAACGCTTTCGGTCGGAGAATTCAAGCTTGCCGGCGAGATTGTCTTCGAAAAAGACGCCGAAGGCTTGACCCTTGAAGAACTCGTCGGCGTCTCCGACTGGATCGCGCCTGTCTACGCGGAAGGAACCGACGCCGCGACGGAGCTGGCTGGCGTCACGATCTCCGGTCAGGTCGACGCGCTCGCGTGTTCCAACGGAGACGGAGGTTCGTGCTTCCCGCAGAAGGTCCCCTTCTCCGCCTCTTGGAAAGACGCCGACGTCGCGCCCCTTCTTGACGCGATTGCCGAAAAATCCAAAGATACGAACGAACCCGCGCGCGAACCAGAAACTCAAAGCGAAACAAACGACGCGTCCTTGACGACTTCCGGGAGCGCCGCTGGAGAGCTTGCCGGACCGACCCGATCAACCCGGGGATTCTTCGCGCTTCTGCTGACCGCGTTCTTCGGCGGCCTCGTCTTGAACATAACCCCCTGCGTGCTGCCCGTCGTCGGACTCAAGATACTCTCCTTCTTTGAACAGGCGGGCCGCAGTCGCGCCAGCGCGTTCCTCCTCAACGTCTGGTATACGGTCGGCGTGTTGCTCGTCTTTGGCGCGCTTGCGTTTGCCAGCGTGGGTCTGAGCTTCCTCTTCACGCGTTCGATTTTCCAGATCGTCATGAGCGCGATCGTTTTCATCATGGCGCTGAGCCTTATGGGGATCTGGGAACTTCAGGTTCCCGCGTTTTTGGGCGGCGAACGTTCGAACAAGCTGACGAACAAGGAGGGAGCCGTCGGCGCGATCTTCAAGGGAATCGTCACCACGCTGCTGGCGATTCCGTGCGGCGCGCCGCTCCTGAGTCCCGCGCTTGACTGGGCGAGCGAAATGACGCGACAGGGCCAGACGAGCCTCGTCGTGGTCGTTTACCTCGTCATCGGGCTGGGAATGGCGTCTCCGTTCCTCGTCGCAGGCGCGTTCCCAGAGCTTCTCAAATTCTTTCCGAAGCCGGGCGAGTGGATGGAAACGTTCCGCAAAACCATGGGCTTTTTACTGCTGGGCGCGACGCTCTGGATACTTTATTCCGCGCCGCTCGAATACCAGCTTCCAACGCTGGCGTTCCTCTTCGCGCTGTGGTTCGCCTGCTGGAATATCGGACGCAACCAGTACGAAGTAGACAATCCACGCAAGAAGCTTCGGGGCTGGCTCGTTTCGACGATCGTCGTGTTAATCGTCGCGCTCTTTTCCTTCAATTTTCCGTACAACCCGATCAAGACGACGCTTCAGAGCGCGAGCGCGGCGAAGGCGACGCGCTGGGCGATCCGCGCGAACCGCGACGGGGCGCTCCGGCAGGATCACTGGTCGCTTTTCGATCGTGAAACGCTCGATCGAGAGCTCGCGTCGGGGCGCGTCGTGGCGGTCGACTTCACCGCGGACTGGTGCATGAACTGCAAGTTCCTTGAAAAAACGATCCTTCACACGGACGAGGTCGAAGCGGTCTTTGACGAAAAGAATATCCTCACGCTCACGGCGGACTGGACGAATCAGGACGCGCAGACGCCAGACGTTCTCGCGATCAACGAACTGCTCGACGCCAACGGCGCGCGTCAGGTTCCGAAGCTCATGATCTTCACGCCGGACAATCCGGACAAACCTCTCGTGCTCAGTGGACTTTATACCAAATCTGCGCTTCTTGAGGCGCTCGAATCGATCAAAACGAAATAAATGCGCGACGACGTGAAATAAAACTCACGTCGCTCGCATACATTAGGAAAGGGACGCCTCATGACGACTAACGTCGACGCGCTGGAACAACTCCGCTGGAAAAAGTTTCCCGTTCTCAACGACGGTTTCGTCTGTCTCGTCGACGCGATGGGTTCGGACGACGCGATCGTGCAAGCGGCGCGAGTAAGCTATGGCGACGGAACGAAATCCGTCTCCGACGACCGAACCCTGATTCGTTACCTCATGCGTCATCGCCACACGACGCCGTTCGAGATGGCGGAAATCAAACTGCTCGTGCGAATTCCCATGGACGCGTGGAGGCAATGGATCCGTCATCGCACAGCGTCGGTCAACGAATATTCAACGCGTTATTCCGTCGCGATCGACTCCGCTCAAACAACCGAACCCGACGCGTGGCGGCGTCAGACGACGACAAACCGACAGGGAAGCGCCGGTCTGCTCGATCCGGCCGAGGGCGCGGCGCTCACGGCGTCGGAACGCGAGTTTCAGAAGTCCGCGCGCGAGCTCTATGAGCGGCGCGTCGAACTCGGCGTCGCGCGCGAACAGGCGCGAAAAGACCTGCCCCTCTCGACCTATACGCAGGCGTATTGGAAATGCGACCTTCACAACCTGTTCCATTTCCTCGCGCTGCGGATGGAGGAACACGCGCAGCTCGAGATTCGTCAGTACGCGACGATAATTGGCGAAAAGATCGTGCAACCGCTCTTCCCGCTCTCGTATCAGGCGTTCGTCGACTACCAGCTCGATTCAACGACGCTCTCGCGACTTGAACAGGAAACGATCGCGCGGCTTGCCGCAAAGGGCAGAATTCCCGCGTCGATCGACGATTTCATGGAGTGCTGCGATCCTTCCTGGCAGGGATTCGCACGACTTCGCGAACGCGACGAGGCGCTCGCGAAAATGGTTAAAATGGGTTTAGTACAAAAATAACGTCGTTTCGACGGCGCTCTCAACGCCGCGCAATCGTTCGAACAAGGAGATCAAAGGCGCTATGAAAAGATATTTGGCTGCAACGACGGTCGCGCTCGCATACGTCGTCTCAGGAGGACTGGGACTCGACCCCGCAGTAGCGACCATGCGCCCCGAAGCGTCCGCCCAGGAATCCGACGACGCCGGTTTCATGCTCGCTCAGGACAAAAAAGAGAACTCGGAGCCGCTCGTACTCTCCGTCGACGACGCTCCCAACCCTGACGATCATAATTCGCAAGAGGAGAATCAAGTCGAAGAACTGCCTCAGGACGTCGTTCAAAAAGCCGACGGAGACGACGCGGCCGCGCTCGATTCGGCTGTTCCCGTCGAGACGATTAACGAGGAAGAAATGGAAGCGCTCTCGCGTCAACCGCTCTTCCGCGAATTTGCCAACATTATCGACGAAACGGCGCCTCTCCCCGGCGACGTCGACGTCGAAAATCTCGGAGTGCCCGGCGCTCAGCTCGTCGTACCTGCGACTCCGCAACATGGAACGTTCGACGCGACCCCTCAAACGTCCCCGGGCGAGCTTGCTCCCGATCTCGAACGACTCCTCAGTGAAACGCTCGCGATCGCCGAAGTCGACCTCGAGCAATATCAGCTCGCGCCCTCTCAAAAGCGCGCGCTCGAATCGCTCGACTCCGAAATTGGTCGCCTATGGCCGCTCTGGATCGACGCGGAGATTAACCGCAACGTCGTCGGTCGACGTGAACGAGACTGGCGCCAGAGCGACTATACGCGGTTTTCGACCACGCCCGGCAAGACGCTCGAAGAGCCCGGCAACGATTTCGCCTTCGCGCTTGACGAGCCGTTCTGGTTCCAGGTCGTCGACCTGCTTTCAGGGGAAAGCTTTTACACGAAAGCGGGCGACTTCGAACAGGTCGACGCGACTGGCTCGATGGCGCTGCTGCGCGAAGAACGACGCTACGCGCTCGTTATCGAAGAAGGACGCGTCGCGCCCACGGGTCGCGCTATGCGCATTAAGGTTCTCAAAGACGGAACGATTCAGGGCGTCGACGCGTCTGGCAGGCTCGTTACGGACGTGAATCTGGGTCAGATCCCGCTCTTTATGTTCCAAAATCCCGCGAGGATGGACTCGCGAGACGGCGTCTTCTTTACGCCGACGCCCTACTCCGGGCCGCCTCAGCGCGCAAGCCTCAACATCGGAACGACGATCGGCGTCAATCAGCATAGTCTTACGCTCTCCAACGGCAGACCGGAGGAGCTTCTTGCGCGGATCCGCGTTCTTTGCAAGTCGAAGGCGCGCCTCTTCGAACTCGTCGCGCATACGACAATTCCCCCGAAGAGTCAGACTTCTTCGGTCGTCCCGAACGCCGCTCATGGAATCGACGCGGTCGTTGCGTCCGCAAACGAACCGGAAACGATCGCCACGCCGGCGCCGGAACTCGTCGCCGCGCCGGAACGACACGACGAGTCTGACGCGCTGGTCGTTCCGTCCGACTCTGAAATGGAATTCGTCCTCCCTGACGAGTGACGCGAATAAAAAAAGCGACGCGCTCCACGTCGGATCGCGTCGCCTCTTTTTTTCGCTGCTTATCGAGCGCGTTCAGTCTTCCTGATACAGTCTGAGATAGGGAACGCGCGTCTCGACGTAAGAACGCCGAGGACTCTTTACGGCGCGAACGTCGCGCGACGGAAGGTCGGAGATCGCCTTCTCGAAATCGATGGTCGCGGGCGCTGATTCGTCGACAACGGCGTGATCACGCCGTCGTTCTGACGCGGTCGCGGGCGGAAACTTGAGAATACTGACGCTCTTTTTTTGCGCGTCGCGCGCGGCGACAAGCGCAAGGGTCGCCAGCGCAAGATCGGCGGTTCCCGAAGGATCGCCGTTCGTATAGTCGAGGCGCTTCGCGAGCAGCGCGCGCGCAAACGACAGGCCTTTTTCTATTTCTGTTTCGTAATCTTTCATCGTCTGCCCCCCTCTTCCATGCCGTAAGACGGGCCCGCGAAAACCGCCTCCCTGCGCGCGGGCGTTTGAGAATAAAAAAAAACATGGCGCGCCGCAAGGGATTTTTTCTGATGAATTGAGTAAAATATAAAGATAAAATCGCGTCTGGAGCTTTTACTAACATTTCAACTCCAGATAGCCGTTAGAACGATAACGTCGGCGAACGCCGTCGTTCATACCGCGCGCTTCTCCGGTCGCGTGGCTCAGAAACAAGCGCCCAATCCAGTTGGAATTCAGGACAATCGACAGATGAAACGTCAACAATTCGCGACGACGCTGTGCGCGCTCCTCGCGGCGGCGATTTTGACGTGCTCGCAACGGTGCGACGCCGCTCAAACGCGCGTCGTCATGAAGGACGGACGGCTCTTTATCGGCTCGATCTTTCCCACCAAGAGCGTCGTGGAAACGTCTGAACAGAAGCTTGAACGCGATTCTTCGCCGGTTCAGTCGGAAAAAATTCTGGCGGTCGACGACCAGCTTCGCCGCATCTACGTCCCCAAAAACAACGTCGCCGACCTGATCCTCGACGACGCAAGCTCCGCGCTCGAAGTCTTCAGGATCCCCCAACGCGTCTGCGAGAACCCCCTCAAGCGCGTCGCCGCGCTCGGAAACTGGCGCGCGACAAGCGACTTTGACGAGTTCGGACGCCGCACGATCCTCGCAGGAGACGTCCCGATCGTTCAGGGCGTCACGGAAATCGCGCCGACCTATATCCGCGTGCAGGG
>CACYBR010000249.1 GCA_902772705.1 uncultured Planctomycetota bacterium | reverse complement strand
CGAGCGCCCGCGATCTTCGGGCGAATCGTCGGAAGCGTCGAGGAAACGGAGCGATTTCTTTGGGACTTGAGGCGCGTCGGTCAGGAATTGGTCTACGACAATAACGTTCTGCGAATGAAAGAACTTGCGGCGGAGCGCGGACTCAAGTTTTCGACGGAAGCTTACGACCTCAACCCCGCGGGCGACCTCTGGCTCTTCCGCGCCGCCGACGTTCCGATGTGTGAATTCTGGTCCGACGGCTACGGGTTCGATTCGAGCTTTAGCGTCTTTGAAGCGGTCTCGAGCGCGCATACTTGCGGTCAGCCGATCGTCGGCGCGGAATCCTTCACGAGCTATGTCGACAAATGGCGTCAACACCCCGGCGCGGCAAAACGACAGGGGGACTGGGCGTTCTGCGCCGGCGTCAACCGATTCGTTTTCCACCGAATGTGTTCGCAGCCGAACGACGACGCGCCGGGGCTCTCGCTCGGTCCGCACGGGATGCATTTCGACCGAACACAGACGTGGTTCC
The DNA here is from genome assembly GCA_902772705.1 of uncultured Planctomycetota bacterium. Taxonomy (GTDB): domain Bacteria; phylum Planctomycetota; class Planctomycetia; order Pirellulales; family Thermoguttaceae; genus RUG369. The sequence goes on along the minus strand of CACYBR010000249.1, from coordinate 1,535 downwards.
CGCTCCTTGGCGGGCGCAAGGGGTATTCGGAGTACATGACGCGCGTCCAAAGCGTCTTGCAGCGCGGACTTCCGACCGCCGACGTCCTCTTCCTCGACCAGGAGAAAGCGCCGACCGTCTACGTCGCGCCCGACTCAGCCTTCGCGGACTCGCCCTATAAAGACAAGTTCCTCTGGAACTTCGACGGATGTTGTCCGCAGGTTCTTCTCGACCGCGCCGTCGTCCAAGACGGGAAAGTCGCGTTCCCCGGGGGCGCGACCTATTCCGTCGTCGTCCTGCCGCAGACTCAGGAGACGACGGTCGAACTTGCGCGCAAACTTCTTGAACTCAAAAACGCCGGAGTCCCGATTATCGGCGCGAAACCGAAGCGAACGCCGGGACTGACGAATCGCGAAGACGACGACGAGGAACTCAAGGCGCTCGTCGCTCAAATCTGGTCCGGCGAAAACGCGCCGACGGTTCCCGATTACAAAAGTCTGTTCCCCGAAGGTTCCGCGATGAAACGCCTGACCGCCGCGCGGTGGATTTGGGGCGGCGAATGGAACCAAGCGAAAGTCGGCGTCAAGGAAACTTTCGTCAAGACAATCAGCGTCCCGGAGACCTTTACGAGCGCGTCCGTCGCAATCGCCGCCGACAACGACGCGACCCTCTTCGTCAACGGAAAACCGGCGAGCCAAGGCGGCGATTTCCGCAACCCGAAGACGACCGACGTCGCCTCGTTCCTCAAGCCGGGCGAAAATGAAATCGCGATCGAGGTCGTCAACGGCGGGGACGCGCCGAATCCGGCGGGGTTAATCGCCGCGGTCTTTATCGACGGGAAGACGACGGGAACCGACGCGTCGTGGACGACGCTCGACGCCAAAGGTCAAACGCTCGAAACAACCGAGCTCGGCGCCTATGATATGGCGCCGTGGAATATGCGCGAAGAACAAATCTTCGACCGAACGGCGATCTATCCCGACTGGTCTTTCGTGAAGGCGGAGCTTGTCAAACGACGAATCGCGCCCGACTTCGCGGCGGAAACGCTCGACCGCGACGATCCTTCCTATGTCGACGTGCGTTGGATTCACAAGCGCGAAGGAGACCTCGACGTCTATTTCATCGCCAACACGACGGACGAGCCGCTCCGCGCCAAGTGCTATTTCCGCGTCGTCGGAAAATCGGCGCAGCTTTGGAACCCGCTCTCGGGCAAACGCTACGCGCTCGACGCGAGCCCCGCCGCGATCCCCGAGGCGCTCTTCCCCGGCAAAGCGGACGAGCCCGTCGCGCACAGCGCCGCGACGATAACCTTCGAGCCCGCGCAGAGTTGGTTTGTCGTCTTCACCCCCGACGACGCCGAGACAAACGCGCTTCCGAAAGCGTCTGAACTCTTTGCGAAGAAAGAAACGCGCGTTCTGCTCGATTTGTCGAAAGATTGGAGCGCGACCTTCAACCAAAACGAAGCCGCGAACCGCGACTTTGAGCGCGGACGAGAGAAGACGGTGCGATTCGACGCGCTCGAAGACTGGTCGAAGTCGGACGACGAATATCTCCGG
>CACYBR010000248.1 GCA_902772705.1 uncultured Planctomycetota bacterium | reverse complement strand
TTCGACTCATGAGCGAAGAACTATTTTTCATTGGTTTCCTCTGGCTTCCTTATAAAGCGGCAAACGCTTCGGAGACGACGAATCATAATTTGATTAAACTTGTGAAAAACGCCGCCGGTCGTCCTTGTTAAGCCTCGAGTCCCTCGCGCCTGTTGCGCGGAATCGGGCTCGAAACTGGCGTCGTCGAGCGTTACCATACGCATTAATGGCGAGTAAATCAAGACAGAAACATTAAGTTGCGCTAATAAGTCTTCAAGCGTCTCAATATTTTTTATCCTAAAGTTTCCTCAGGGAATACTCTTTCGCACCGGAGTAAAGCGGAGCAATAGATAGAGCCTCAGCTTTCTTCGTCGTTCGGCATTTCCGAGGGCTTGTCGGGAAGCTCGGGCAGCTGGAACAGCCTCCGTGCGTTTTCAGCGGTCATTCTGGCAATTTCTGCTGTGGACGCGTCGCGTAATTGAGCGAGGCGTTTGGCGACAAACGCCGTCAAAAGGGGTTCGTTGCGTTCGATTTTGCCGCGAACAGGATGCGGCGTTAGGAACGGACAGTCTGTCTCAAGGAGCAGCCTGTCGGAGGGCGTTAGCCTGGCGGCGTCCCAAACGTTGGAGAAGTTTTTGTTGGGGTAGGTGACAAATCCGCCAAATCCGAGATAAAAACCGAGTTCAAGCCAGCGTTCCGCCTGTTCTGGCGTTCCGCTGAAGGAATGGACGACGCCGACGGGCCAGTCGGGCTTGACGCCTGAATAAAAGTCGCATAGCAGTTCGTCGAGATCGTCGTTGGAGTCGCGGGAATGAATGACGACGGGCATTTTCATCTGGCGCCCTTGCTCAAGGGCGCGTATGAAAAAGTCGCGTTGCAGTTCGAACGGCGTGTCGTCCCAGTGGCGATCGAGCCCCGTTTCACCGAGAGCGACGAGCTTACGCGCGCCGTTTTCGAAGGACGTCTCCTTCTCGATTAAACGGCAAATCTCTTCCCATTCTCCCGGACGGAGGCGTGAAATATGATTGGGGTGCGCGCCGACGGCGGCAAAAATAAAGTCGTACTTTCTCGACAACGCCAGAGCGCGCAAGGACGAATCCAGATCGACCGCCGGGCAGATCAAACCCGAAATGAAAGGACGCACGACGGGATCGACTCCCAGAGCGCGTCCTTTGACAGGGGGAAAGCGTCCAGCTCTTGATCGTGCGATGAGAACGTCAATATCGGGTTCGAATTCAGGCAGATTGACGTGCGCATGAGTGTCGATCAGGGGAATGTACACAGGAGAAAGGGACGCGTTGTTCATAATAAATTCTGGTTTTTATTTAAGGATTATGTGCTTGCTTGCCTCAATCATAACGTATTTAGGATTGTCGAAAAGACCTTCAAAAAGTCCCGGAGTCCCAACAATCTGTTTCAGTTTGCCAAGGCGGACTGACAGTTAACGGTTAATAATCGATAAAATCGTTTTAATCGTCGCAAAGATTTGTTATTTTGGTAGAATTCTATCAAAATAGGAAAAAATTCCGATCTTTTGGTTGACGATTTTACTGGTTCCGCATAAAAAGTAGGATAGACAGTCTGGGTGGATTGTTTCGAGCGCGACTGCGCATACAGACGCGATTCCTGGCGGGAATTGTCAAGCGCAACGCGAACGCCAGAATTATGTTGCGTTTTTCAGGAGGAAAACCGTTATGCTGGTCCTTTCACGCAAAAAAAATGAGAGCGTTTTTGTTAATGGCAACATTCGCGTCGTGATTGTCGACGTCCGCGGCGACAAGGTTCAGTTGGGGATTGAAGCGCCCAACGACGTTACCGTCTATCGTAGCGAAGTTCTTGAAAAGATTCAGCAGTCTGAGAAATCGAGCGACGTTGAGACGCTTGATATGTCCCGCAGGGGCGCCGTTTATCGTAATGAAAAGAGGAACGTTCAGCCTCGCGACAGGAAGAACGGTTCGGAAAACGACCGTCGTCAGCGCGCTCGCTGAAAAGTCTGAGGATGCGACGTCGAACAGGGGCGCGTCGGAATCTGCAGGCGGCGCGTCTTGTTCTGTTTCTTGCCATACGTGGAATTGTCCTTTTCTTTTTCTTTCACTCTCGTTTTTTTTCTGCCGAAGCGTTATCATAGGAAGACGGTTCTGCGACTTCTGCCTTTTATGCGACTGACTTCGCAGAGTTCGTTGGCGATGACACGTGGCGTTTTATCGAGGCTGACCCTATGATAGGACCTATTTTCGGACGGACGTTTGGCTGTTTGTTAAAAGACGTTTTCTGGCTACGCGCCGTTCTAACGGTTGGTTTTGTCATGTTGGGGAGCGTTTGGGCGGATGTTTTATGCGCTCAGCGTTCGACTGTTTCCGTGCGTAAACCCGACGTCTCAATGAGCGAGGTCCCTGAACCTGACGCGGACGAGCCAGACGAACAGAGCGATTCTGGCGATCAAGGGAACGACGACGAGTCCTCGCCTCAGGGGGAGCTCCTTTCGGCGGACGCCGTTCGCGCGTCAATCGAAGGCGCGATCGGTTTTCTGGAGAAACAACAGACGAAACAGGGTTCATGGAAGGAATATCCCGGATATGAACCGGGAACGACGGCGCTCTGTACGCTCGCTCTTTTAACCGCAGGGCTGGATAAGAACAATCCGACGGTCGCTAAAGCGCTGGAATATTTGCGAGGCTTTTCCGCGATCGAACAGAATCAAACTTATCCGATCTCGCTCCAGACAATGGCGTTCTGTCTTGCCGACCCCGAAGAATTTAAGGCGGAGATTCAGTCAAATGTCGCGTGGCTTGTCGAGCGCCAAATGAAGACCCGTAACGAGCACGCCGGCGGCTGGTCTTATATCGGCGATCATCAGGAATCAGAGCGCTCTGACAACTCCAATTCCCAGTTTGCGATTCTGGCGCTTTTTGAGGCGGAACTCGCGGGCTTCACAATAGACGACGCGGTTTGGAATAGCGCTGAGGACTATTGGCTTCGTATGCAGAACGAGGACGGTTCCTGGGGATATCGCGCTTCGTCGTTGAACGCGGCTGGTTTTCCGAGCGGATATGGTTCCGGAAGCATGACGTGCGCGGGAATCGCGGCGCTGGCTATTTGTTCCGGCGTCCGCGAAGCGTCGAGGGCAAGAATAGAAGGCGATCGCGCGTTCTGCTGCGAGGACGTCGAAGATGAAATCGCCGTGCGCATTTCGCGAGGACTCAACTGGCTGGGAAAGCATTTCAGCGTTAAAACGAATCCCGGCCGCGCGGAAGGGAGCGATTCCTATTTCTTCTACTACCTCTACGGGCTGGAACGGGTCGGCCGATTAACGGCGAATCGTTTTGTCGGGCAGAGCGACTGGTATCGGGAGGGCGCGGAGGTTTTACTTCGTCGCAAAGGCGTTCTTTCAGATTTCTGGAACGCTCAGAAAGACTTTGCCAACAACAACTGCGTGACGACGTCGTTTGCGCTTCTTTTTCTCTCCAAAGGGCGCTGGCCGACGCTGGTTTCGAAGCTGAAATACGGCGAGGAGGATTACTGGAACGAGCACCCGAACGATCTGGCGCATTTAACAGAACGCGTCGAGAAAGAATGGGATCAACGGCTCGTGTGGCAGACGATCGATTCACGGAAGGCGACGGTCGACGATTTGCTTCAGACCCCGATCCTTGTGATAAGCGGAACCATTGACCCGACGCCAAAGAATCCGGACGAGGAAAAGCGCCTTGTTCAAAACCTTCGCGGATACCTTGAACAGGGAGGATTTATCTTTGCGGAGGCGCTCGACGGCGACGTTTCTTTTGAAAAAGGGTTCCGTGAACTCATGCGTAAAGCGCTTGACGAGGACGGCGCAGAGTTTAGACTCTTAGAGCCGACGCATCCCATATGGTCCGCCGACAGGCCCGTTCCCGCAGAATATGCGCGTCCCATATATGGCGTCGATTTCGGTTGCCGAACGAGCGTGGCGTTCGTTCCCGCGTTTCGACCGGAACGTGGCGCCGACGGCGCCGCGCCGAGCGTTTTCGGCGATCGTCCGTCGTTGTCGTGCCTCTGGGAAGCGGCGACCAAACGCCCGCGCGGCGCGGCGTCGACAAACCCTCCCTCGACAAAGGCGCTCGAAGAGCAGGAGGCTGCGTTCATTCTCGGCGTCAATATTTGCGCGTACGCGACGAATCGCCAGATGAAATTCAAGGACGAAATTGCCGCCGACGTCGGGGAAGAACTGGAAAAAAATAAAGACGCTCATAACAGTCTTTTCGCCGGAATTCTGGAGTGCGGAGGAGGTTCCTCGTGCGCTCCCCGTGCGATTCCGAATCTGATGAAGACGATACGATCGCGGCTCGGCGTTCCGACGCAGCTTTACGTTCCTCACGCGTCTCTTAAAAACGACGACGTTTTCGACTATCCGACGCTCTTTATGCACGGTCGTAATTCTTTTTCGTTCACAGAAGAGGAACGCAAACGCCTGCGTCTTTATTTTGAGCGCGGAGGTTTCCTTTTTGTGAACGCCGTTTGCGCGTCCGCTTCCTTTCAGAAATCGTTTGAGGAAGAGATTGAGGCCGTTCTGCCAGACGAACCTCTTGTCGACGTGCCGCACGACGATCCGCTTTTCACGGGAAAGTACGGAGGTTTCAAGATAGAGAAATTGCAGTATCGCTCCCAGAAAACCGACGGAGAAAGAAAAACGACGACGGAAACGACAGATTCTGCGCCCAAACTCAGGGGTATTGCGCGTAATGGACGTTGGATTTTACTCTTCTCGCCGTACGACGTGAGTTGCGCGCTTGAGAACAGCGTCGCGACGAACTGCGAAGGCTTGACGCAAAAGAGCGCGTTTTACCTTGCGACAAATATCCTTTTCTATGCGGCGGAGTCGTTTTAAGTTCGACTCCGCGCGCGACGCGTCATGAAACTGCCAATTTCAGGCTCAAGGGGTCCGGAAGCTCATTTGTACTGATCGACGTCTACCGTCTCGGCGCCGCCCGTTCCTGAAGCGACCGTGATGGAAAGATCGCTGGTATCGGTGGACGTGAGCGATTTCGGAATCTCTTTGCTCGCTTCTTCGAGTCTCTTGAGTCGTTCGGCGAAGTAGTTTTTCTTGGCTTCTTCGTTTGTTTCGATATCGGCCGGTTGCTCAGGTTCTTCAATCTGAGCAAGCTTGGTGATGTAGAACTTGTATTCGCCCTCAGGAGCGCCCGGCGCTTTCCAGTCTCCCTGAGAGGTTTCGATTTTGGCGACTCCCGTCGCGTCGGTTATTCCAGAGACCGACCAGCTTCCTGACGCCGTTCCTTCGCCCGCGACGAAGATGACGTTGGCGTTCGCGACGGGCGTTCCGCTCTTGACGATGGTGACCGTCGTGGGGAAGAGCGTGGGAACGCCGTCCGGCTTTTTGGGACCGCAACCGACGCAGAGGACAACAGCGAACAGAAGAATGGGAACGAATTTTGCAAGGCGCATGATATTACCTCGTGACCTCGGTAAGAGAATTGGATGCTTTAGAGAACGACGCCCTCCTTCACAGTCAGATGTGAAAGAGGGCGAAACACAGAGCGACTACGATAAAGACCGCAGAGATCAGAGCGAGTTCAGGGTTTCGCCGCCGTTACGCGTTCCGAGCGCGCCCCAGACTCCGAAGTAGGACGCGCCGCTGTTGCCGACGGTCAGCGTCGAGGTCGGGAGACTGTTGTAGTCGCTGCGCTTGCAGTCGATCGTATCCGAAACGAAACGAACGGAACCGTCGCACATGACGATGTTGCAACCGCCGGAGTGATAGCTCGACGCGGCGTTGAAGGTGAACTCATAGTGGTTGTAGGAGCAGGTCGGGGAGTTCGGGGGCAGGACCCAGTGAACGCCGGTGAAGACGGTTCCGTAAGCGTCGCCAAGTCGCGCGCCGCGCCGAGAGTTCGGATACGCGGTCTTCAGGTTGGCGCCGTCGCGATATCCGCGACATTCTTCCACGAGTGAAATCGGCATGCGATAGACGTCGGCGGTCGTCTGGGCAATTCCTCCGCGAAGCGTCATGATTTTCTGGTCCATCGCGGTCGCAATCGTCGACTCGGCAAACATGCCGGTGTTGCTCGTTCCGTCGATGATAGACGCCATGGTGATAGTAACCTCGTCGCCGCGGGAGGTGACGCCGCGGTTCAGGATCGACTTCGTGTAGCTGGCGGTGTTGTTGTAGGTTTCGTCGCCGAGATTGATTCGATAGCTGAGGGGGCAGAGCGAACCGTCGATCGGTTGATTGACGACTTCAGAGGGGCAAAGGAACGGCGTGATTATGCCGGCGTAAGGGTTGTCGTAACCATTGGCGGTCGCGGTCGTCACGTAGGGCTCGATTTTAGAATCCAGAACGATCTGATAACGAGCGGTTTGTTCGACGTACGGGAACAGCATCGGCGCCCAGCTGATGCGCCAGCTAAATCCCTTTGTGTCATAGCCTTTCTGGTAAGCCAGAGAGGGGAAGTGACCTTCGACGTCGTGCATGTTGTGAACAGCAAGACCGAGCTGTTTAAGGTTGTTCGTGCACTGCATACGACGCGCAGCTTCACGAGCCGCCTGAACTGCGGGAAGAAGAAGACCGATCAGGATTCCGATGATCGCAATGACAACAAGAAGCTCGACCAGGGTGAAGCCCCTGCGAGTGTAACGAGAGAAATAAGTCATGTTGCAATTCTCCAAAGGTGTGATGAATTGAGCGATA
>CACYBR010000247.1 GCA_902772705.1 uncultured Planctomycetota bacterium | reverse complement strand
GAGGGGCGGCGTCTTGTCGTAGACTCGGGCGCCTCCGACGCGGTATGGTCGAACGCGGCGAAGCTCGGGATCGACGCGGCGACGGCGCGCGGACTCGCGATCAGTCACGGACATTACGACCATACGGGCGGAGCGCTGCGGTTCGCGTCGCTCAATCCTCAGGCTCCGATCTGGATGCGCCGGACCGCGTTGGGCGACTTCTGGCATGTTGAGCCCGGGAACGACCATTATATCGGGCTCGACCGCGCGCTGACGTCGGTTCCGTCGCTGCGGCTGCTCGACGGGGACGCGGCGCTTATGCCGGGCGTTCGCGCCTTTACGAACGTTTCGGCGCGCCGGCCGCGTCCGCGTGGAAACGCGGAGCTTATGGTCAGAACGCCCGACGGCGCGCTGACGCCCGACACGTTCGACCATGAACAGTGTCTTGTCGTCGAGGAGTCAGGGCGCCGAATCCTGATCTCCGGCTGCGCGCACAACGGGATCCTGAATATTCTGGACCGGTATCGCGAACTCTTTGGCGGCGCGCCGGACGTCGTCGTAAGCGGGTTCCATATGAAGCGCAAGGACGGCTATTCCGCCGAGGACGAGTCAGAGATCGCGGCGACGGGCGAAGAGCTGCTCGCGACCGGCGCCGCGTTCTATACCGGCCACTGCACCGGCGACCGGCCGTGCGCGATTCTCAAGGACGTCATGGGCGACCGCCTGACGCGCCTCTATACCGGTCTGGTCGTCGACCTTTAATCGCGCGCGTCTAACGGCTCGGCGCGTTTGCGTCGCCGAGCGCGAAGCCGAAGCGAGCGAGTCGTCGTTCCAGGTCGCGCGAGCCGCTCCATCGCGCGAGTTCAAGCCATGCGCCGTCGCGGGACCGCCGCGCGACGACAAAGGTCGGGAACAGCTCGACGCCGTCGGCGCGCGAGCGCGCGAGCCCGGCGGTCGTGTCACGATACACGAAATCGACCCGGCGTTCCCGAGCGAGTCGCGTCGTGACCGGCCGCGTCGCGTCGCACGCGGGGCAGATTCCCGGCGTCTTGTACGTATAGACGGTGAGCGCGAGCTCTTCGCGCGGCGCAATCGACGCGTCGTTCGCCGTCGCGAGCCGCGCGCAGACCGCCGTCGCGAGCGTCGCCGCCATGACGAGGACGAGCCCGAGTCGTTGGGTTACGAGTTGTATCTTCATTTCATTTCTCCTTTCGTTTCGTTACGAACCAACATATTCAAAGGACGCGACCGCCCTTCCGTGCGAGCCCTCCTGCGACCGCCTGCCATGATGACGCTGGACGCGTCCGTGAGGGTAGACGTTTCGGAGTCGCCATAGCGGCGAGCGCGTCAGCCGTCGCGCAAAGAAGGGCGCGCCGGTCACGATTTCGAGCGTCGCGCCGCGCTCGCGTTCCAGCGCGCCGAGCGCGTCGAGAAACGCGCCGCCGAGCCCGAGCCCCTGCCATTCCGGCCGCACGACGAGCCTGTGAACGCGACGTCGTCCGCGTCGTCCCTCGCACTGGAGAATCGCGGCAAACGCGCAGGGCTCGTCGTTCAGCAATGCGGCGTAACATTGCGCCGCGCGATTGAGCGTTCCGCTCAGATAGTGAAACGGCTCAAAATCGGACCATAACGCGCGCGAGCATTTCCGGACGGCGATTTCCAGGCTCGGACGCCGAAGACGACCTCGCGCGACGCGGCCGGTCCTCATGTCGAGGAGCCAGTCCGGTTCGAGCCACTGCGCGACGTCGTCGTGACAGGTCACGGCGACGAGCGACGCTCTGCGGTTCGTGCGGTCGAAGACGCCGCGTTCAAGCGCTTTTCGCGTCGCGATAGCGGCGGCGCGCGCGATCGGCCGGTCGAGCGCGGACGTGAACTCGTCGACGACGACGGGCGCAGGGGCTTCGAGCAGCGTCCGCGCCAGTTCGACTCGGAACCGCTCTCCCGCGCTGAGCGCGCCATATGGCGCGAGCTGGCGCGTGGGCGCGGCAAAGCCGACGGCGGCGAGCGCGCTCTCGAGCTCCGCAAAATCGCACGGCGCAAACTGGTCGATTACAGGGCTCGCGTCGTCCCACGTCGGACGCCGGAGAACGGAGTCGCCATAGAGCGCCTTTGCGGCGG
>CACYBR010000246.1 GCA_902772705.1 uncultured Planctomycetota bacterium | reverse complement strand
GTGGGAACACAGCGAGCGCAAAACGCGTCTCTTACAGCGTAACCGCGCCGCTTTCGATTGGAGGCCGTCGCAAGACGCGCAGGAGACAGCATGTTAGAGTTAAAGAATCTGAAGAAATCGTATCAGGAACCGAGCGGAGCAGAACTTCCCATTCTCGACGTGCCACGCTGGACCGTCGACGAAGGCGAACAGGTCGTGGTCGTCGGACCTTCTGGGTGCGGCAAGACGACGCTATTGCACATCATCGCGGGCATTCTCCGTCCGACGTCGGGTCAGGTGCTCATCGACGGTTGGAACACGCCTCTTCTTACCGAATCAGAACGCGACCAATTCCGCGCGCGGCGTATCGGCTACGTTTTCCAGACGTTCAATCTTCTGCCTGGCTTCACGGCGCTCGAAAACGTCCAGTTGGGCATGGCGTTTGCGGGTCGTCACGATAAGAAGCGCGCGATCGACCTTCTGGAACGCGTTGGTCTTGGCGCGCGTCTCCACCACAAGCCGAGTCAGATGAGCGTCGGCGAGCAGCAGCGAGTCTCAGTGGCGCGCGCGCTGGCGAATCATCCGAAGCTCGTTCTCGCGGACGAACCGACCGCGAACGTCGACGTCGGCAACCAGCAAATCGTCGTCGATATGTTGCGTAACACGTGCCGGGAAGAGAACGTCGCGCTCATCATCGTCACGCACTCTCCCGCAGTTGCAGAGCAGTTCGAACGCGTCGACCTGCTGACCGACGTCAATCTCGTCGCCAAACGCAAGCTCGCGGAGCAGGAAGCCGCCAAGGCGGAATAATAGACGAGACCTCGTCCCAGAACAAAGGAAGCGCGTCCTGAATCGTCGGGGCGCGCTTCTTCTTTTCATCGGCGTTTGTCGCAGGCTATCAAGGATCGCGCGCGGCGCCGAGCATGACAAAGGAAGACCACAGGCTCGGATCGTCCTCGTACGGCAACGGCGCGCCGTGCTGGAGCGTAAACATTCCATATTCTGAGTCGGCGACGGTATAGTGCATCCCCAAGCGGTCAAAGCTTTCGGGGTCGAAGCCGTTGAGCGACGACGCGGGAATAAACACGGAGAACGCGTAACCGTCAGAGCGTCGTTCGGACCTCATGACGAAGGAATCGACGTCGACGCAGGTCGGAATCTCACGCGCGCGGTTTATCGGCAACCACTGCGCGAGCGGCCGCGCGACCTCCTCCGATTCGCCTATGAACGGATAGAACGCGAATTTATGACAGAAACGATTGCCGCGGTGCGAATCGCGCAGGTCGCGGGTATCGACGCAAAAACGGACCGAATCAGCCTCATTAAGAGAAGAATGGGTCCAGTACGGTTGATTTCTTTTGCCGGAAACGACCGTTGTAAAGACAAGCCCACGTTGCGACCATCCCAAACGGAAGTCAAAGAGGGACTCGCTCTTAACGGCGTCGCCAACCGTCTCGCTCGACTCGTTCGTCCTCGCGTCCCAGAAGTTGCTCCGAGCAATCTGAGACCACAGAGGAACGCGAAACGACGCGTCGAGCGTCTCAGGAATCGTCGCGCCGGGGGACGCTTTCTCCCAACGACGACATGAAAAGCGAAAACGAAACAGAAAATCGGTCGGTATCGTCGCCATGTTACATCTTAACTCTCAGGAACGTCGGGAAACAAATCATTTCTCTTCGTTCTTTGGACCGGTTCTGGTCTTTTCCTCAAGCTCTTCCGCTTCTTGTCGCTCACGAAGCGCTTCTTCATGAAACTTATCCATTTTATATCTCAACGCGAGTCGCTCCGCCTCGTGGACCTGCCGTTCTTCAGAAAAGCGCATCCACGTCGAGACGCAGTCGACAAGCGCGAGCGCGACGACCCAGACCCCAAAGAGCACGACGCCAAGCCACGAAAGCATAAAGACTCGAGGATGATCCCCATAAGGCGTGAGCATACCCGCGAGCATACAGCCGCCGGCGATCGCCGAAAGCGCGGAAATCTGAAGCCTTCGCCACGCCTGTCGTCGATAAAACCGCCGTTCACGGTCGTTTTCGCCCGGCGTTTGCGAATCCGGCATTCGCGCCGTCGCGAGATAATAGCGAAACTGAGAGATGGCAAACGCCAGCACGACGCCGGCAATCGCCAACCCCAGTACGCGCGTCGTCGCCATACGACCGCCGTCCAAAGATCTCGCCCAAACAGTCAGCACCGTCTCGCCTCGTCGTTTTCAGGATAAAAGGCAAACGCGCGAAACGCGAGCGCGTTCCG
>CACYBR010000245.1 GCA_902772705.1 uncultured Planctomycetota bacterium | reverse complement strand
CTGGGAATCGTTCTTAACGACGAACGTCGCGCGCGTGAAGTCTGGCAGAAAGCGCGCACTATGCCGGCTGCCGAAAACCGGTCCCTCGAAGACGTTTTTGGCGAACTGGCGGCGGAATATTCCATCGAACCCGACGGCAAGCAGATGCGTGGACGGATCGCTCCGATTGTGCGCAACGGCGGCTATCCGCTCCTTGAAGACGAAGCGTTTTCCCTCAAGCCGGGCGAGCTCTCTCAGGTCATTCAGGTCGACGCGTCGACCTTCGTGATTCTGTACTGCCAGGAGATCATTCCGGCGCGCGAAGTCACGCTCGACGACGTTCGCGATCAGATCGTCTCCAATATTCGCAAGATGCGCGAGGTTACCGCGGCGGGCGAGTATTATTCCAACATTGCCAAAAACGCCACGATCGTCGACAATATAACCAAGCAGGTTGTGACCCCGAAGAATCGGCAGAATCAGGAGCTCATCGCGACTCCGACTCCGACCGTCAATCGTCGCTGATTTCTGTCGCGCACGACGTCGCAATTAATCGCGACGCCGAAATATATAGACCCGCGTGTCGACGCCTTATCGCCCCCTATTGACGACAAGGCCTTCCCCAGCGACACGCGGGTCTATTCCATGAACAGTCGCCCTTCTTAACGAACGGCGACTGTTTTGGGTTTCTTGATCATTCCGCGTCGGTTTCCTGAATGAACTGATACTTCGGATCGGGACCGTTGTCTTTGACCGTTCCCATGAAGAGCTCTTTGACATAGAGTTGTTCTTCGCGCGGCTCTTCCGGTATCCTGAAGGAATCGCCCTTTTGAAGAATCACGCGCGTGTCCTGAAGCGAGCCCAGCGCCTCCGTTCCAGCGACCTGAGCGGGAAACCAGAACCCTTGCTTCTCGTCGTCGACGAGGTAGAATTCTGCCCAGCAGTGTCCGGGAACGCGCACGAGCCGCGCCGGCACGTCGATCGCGCGGCACATTGAGATAAAGAGCGCCGACATGTCTTCACAGTCTCCGTCGTGCGTTCTCAGCGCCGCCAGCGCGCCGCGCATCTGCTTCTCGATCAGAACTTCTTTGTACTGAATATTGTCGCGTACATAGCTGAGAATCGCGTCGACCTTTTCCCACGCGGTTTCCTTTTCCTCCGTCGTTTCTTTGGCAAGCGAACGAATCGTTTTCGAATTGGACTCCATATACTTGCTGTCGCGAAGATACGGTCTGATTTCTTTTGTCACGCTTTTAGGAATTGAATAGACGTCTGTTTCCGCGGGAGGGAGAATGGGATAACGCGTCACTTCAAAGAGCGCGGACGCCTCGACTCCCATTCCGCCTCGAAGCTCTCGCATGTTGAAGACGAGCTGACGCGCGCCACCCTCCTTGAGATCGCGATATTTGACTTTCGCCGATTTGGGGAAGTTCTCTTCGAGCGTTCGAACTTTTTGTTCCGGAAACTCCATTGGAACAGGCGCGGAACCGAAAACGTTCGCGCAGGTTCCGCCCGGTTGCGCCTGAAAGATCATGCCCGCGCGATACTTGTGGGAGGTTGCGCGACCAAGAAGGGGTCCGTGTCCATTTTCGCCGACCGGTTTTCCGACGACGCTGGGCGCGCTCGCGTTCGAATCGACCGAATTGCGGTTGTTGCGCGTCGCTGGTCGGCGATTGACGGCGGGCTTGGCGTCTGATTGGGGCGCGGCGTCTTCGACGTCGGCGACGACCGGCTCCTGAGGCGTCGCCTTGTCGTTTGCCTGGCTCGGTTGGACGTCGTCTTCCGGCGCGCCGTCTTTGCCGGCAGACGCCTTTTTATTGGGCGCCGCAACCGCCTTGGACGAACTCGTTTTAGGCTTTGATTTTTTTGAATCGTCGGGAGAAACGTCGAATTTGTTTTCACCGTCTTCTTCGAGCGACGGCTTGTTCTTTTCAGACGCGTCGCGCATCTTGCCAAAGCTGATCTGGGCGTGAACGGAGGTAACGCCGAGCCCGAGCGTGAGAACAAGAGCGGCGACGACTGGGAGAACGTGCGTATATTTCTTCGTCATGAAAACGGTTCCTGACAATGGAAAAGGGCGTCTGGACTATCGATTTTGGCGAGTTTGAAAAACGCCCTGTTATCGGTTTTCGTCCACGACAAGCGTTTTTTTTAACGCCGTCGCGTTTTTACTGTTTTTTGCGACGGGGTCGTCTGTATCTATTTTACTCAACGCAAGGATTGGCGTCATCTTTATGCTTGACGTCATAATGTGATTTTTCTAGGATAGGCGTCGTTGCGGGAACGATGTTTCAACGCGATTGAAATGTCGTTAAAAAAGGAATCTTTTTTGTACTTTCGACGTTCCTTAGATTGTTCCTCGCGCTATAATAAACGAAAGACGGACGTGGACAAGACGTTCGCATTTTTTTAAAAGCCTGAATAGAAGGTGTTTCAATGGACCGCGTTCCAATGAAAAAGTTTCTGGTGGACGATACGGAATACTATGTTCACGTCGAGGGTTCCGGACCGATTATTCTTTTTGCGCATGGTTTTCCCTTTGATTCACGGCTTTATCTTCCGGCGGTAGAAAAGCTTGCGCCGCGTTTTACCTGCGTTGTTCCCGATCTTCGCGGGTTCGGTAAGACGAAGCTTGGCGCGAACGGCCACAATTCCATTGGGTTGCCGCGCGTCAAGATGGGGCGTTTTGCCGACGATCTTGCAATCCTTACGGCGATCATTTCATGTCAGCATCACAATAAGGACGAGAAGATCGTTTTCTGCGGTCTTTCGATGGGCGGTTATATTTCTCTGGCGTTTGCGCGCCGCCGTCCTGAGAGGCTTGCAGGGCTT
>CACYBR010000244.1 GCA_902772705.1 uncultured Planctomycetota bacterium | reverse complement strand
GCGCGAACGCCCCCGCCGCGCCAGTACGCTTCCTGAATCTCGCGACGCGCGTTCTCGTATTTGCGGCGGTAGTATTCTCGTTCTTCTTCGGCGCGAACCTGTTTTTCCGTCTTCCCGAAGCTAAGACCGTCGTCGTCCCAATATTCGACTTCCTGGCCCGTAAGATTTGAGACAAGCGTATGCGTCATTGCCTCGAAGACGTCGACCCTTGAAAGATTCTCGTCGGAGACGGCAAGTCGATCGCACGTTTGCCAGAAAACGACATATCCACGATTCTCATCCTCGAATTTGAGCGCCTGCGCGACGCTTATCATATCGAGATAGAAGAAGTTCATCTCATAGCCCTCGAGGACGTAATCCGCGACGTAACGCGTTATCTCTTCCTCTTCAAGCTCGTCGTATTCCGCGTGGAGCTCGGATAGGATCTTCTTCGCCGCGTCGTCGAGGTTAACGCTCTTGGGATAGATTGCCAACGCCCAAAAACTCCCCTCCGGACTGTCGACCGAGATCCCATAGGTTCCCTTGTCCCAGGTTTCCGTTTGAACCGTCCAGTTGTTCGGATAGATAAACCGGACTCCAAGATCGTCGTATTCCTTGAAATTATTTGACTTAACCATTGAAGTTTCCCATCCGTTCAAAGAAGGCTTGTTTTTGATCTTACCCAAAGTCCAACGCGAACCGTCGACGCGTCTGACGGTCCGCTCTCGTCAATTTTAAGTATGCTAAATGGAACAAATAATCACCGAGAGCGCAATATCAGATCCGAGACGGCTGGTCGGTCTCCTAACGCTCTTCAGGCGCGGAATCGCGCAGGCCTGGAATTCCCGGCGCGCGTCTATTTTGACCGACGACTTCTGCGATTAGTTCCTCTGTCACGGGGGAAATCACGCCGTTTTCGGTAACAATCCCGGCAATGAGTTCGGCGGGAGTAACGTCGAACGCAGGATTGTAAACGTCGATTCCGTCGGGCGCCGTTTGACGCCCAAATCCGCGGCAGATCTCGTCAGGATCGCGTTCTTCGATCGGAATTCCGGCGCCAGTCTTGAGCGTAAGGTCAAACGTTGAACGCGGCGCGACGACATAGAACGGAACGTTATGCGCCTTAGCGACGAGAGCTACGGAATACGTGCCTATCTTGTTGGCGACGTCGCCGTTGGCTGCGATCCGGTCGGCGCCGACAAAAACCGCGTCAATTTTACCCTGCCGCATGACGGTCGCGGCCATGTCGTCGCAGATGAGCGTCACAGGAATCCCGTTTTCCTTGAGTTCCCAGGCGGTCAGACGCGATCCCTGCAGCAGCGGTCGCGTCTCGTCGGCATAAACGCGGATCTTCTTACCCTGCTCTTCATTAGCCCAGTAGAAGACGGCCAGCGCGGTGCCATATTCGCCGGTGGCGATCCCGCCTGCGTTACAGTGCGTCAGGTAACATCCGCCGTCCTTAACAATCGACGCGCCGTAACGCCCCATTTTACGACACAGGACGTTGTCTTCGGCGTGAATCGCGCGCGCCTCGTTGAGAAGCGCGACGGCGAGTTCCTCAACGGAAAGCGTTCCACGAAGCGACTCCCCCTTCGCGCGCATTCGATCAAGCGCCCAGAAGAGGTTGACCGCCGTCGGACGACTCGTCGCAAGGTAATCCGTAACCTCTATCAGGCGCGCAAAGAATTCGCTCTCGTCGGGAATCCTGCGGGAACCGTCGGCGTTGTAAAAGACGGTCTGGAGCCCTACGCAGACGCCGTACGCCGCAGAAACGCCAATCGCCGGCGCGCCGCGGACCCTCAGCTGCTTAATGCCCTCCCACACCGTTTCAATCGTGCGACAGTCGATCCGACGGATCTCCGTCGGCAAAAGCGTCTGATCAAGAAGATCGAGGCGCCCGTCTATAAACGCGTCAAAGGGACGCGCGAAGGCTGTCGCCTCGGGCGTCTTCCATATCATGGGCTGAATCTTGGGCATGGAGGCTCTCCGTTGGGGCAAAATGGGGACGTTTCCAGAAACACAATCGTCTCATATCGCTGAAAACGCCTGCGAATTATATTCGCGCGTGCTGAAAAAGCAAGCGTTTTTCGATAGTCCTACGGCGAGGCGAATAATTCGCCCATTTCGTAAACCTCAAGAACGATCGTATCCCTACGACCAAAACAAAAAGGGTTAGGAAGAGGGTCGCGCACGCTCTTTGTCAGCGTTGGCTCGGCGTTCTTTATTACGACGAAATCAAAAGCGGTAAGAATTCCAGGACGGCGCTGAAGAACATAAAAACCATACGGCGCCAAATCACGCTGCGCGGCGGGATTTGAAATCGTCGCGACCTCCGGAAAGGGGAGTATATTCCAACGACGGTAGTATTCAAGCGTTTGAGAAGAAAAAGAACTAAAAAGGATCCCCGACGGTCTCCCGTCGTCGCGCGCCCTCGCCGCCAGAACGCGAAGCTCCTCAGCGACTCCGGAGTCGAACGAATCCCAGTAATACGTCGGCTCCAATCCTGCCTTCGCCGCGCCGCCTAATCCGCCGACGAACGCGCTGTAGAACGAAAGATACTGCGGCGCGATCAGCAACATATCGACGATTCCCGGCGCCAACAGTAGGGACAGGGTCACGACGCCGACAAGCGTTTTCCCCTTTCGGAACCGTTCCGAAAACCATCTCGCAGCCAGTCCGGCGCCAAGCCCGCCGAGAATACCCCAAAAAACAACCGACGCGACGAGCAGACGCGCGCCGTCATGCGTCGGCAAACCGGGAAAAGCGCGCGTTACGGGAAGCGTAAGCCCCATCGCCAGCGCCGTCAGAACAAGGGACGCGCGTTTGCCGTCGTCCTTCGCCGCGGCGCTTCTATTCTTCGCGAAAACCGCGAGCGTTCCGAGCGCCATGAACGTCAGAACGCTCGGGACAGTCGCAACAACCCAGAAGAAACCGTTCCACCACGGAAGCGGGCGAGTCATCGAGCACAGTCTGCCAAAGAACCAGATCGGAATATTGAACCCGTCGCGCTGCGTATTGAGCGTCCAGAAGGTTAATAATCCTCTAATAGGGTCGTGCCAAAGCGTCGGATTAACAGCCATAAAAAACGTCAGCCCTGCGGCGACGCCCAGCGCGAGTCGAAGCAGAACGCGAAACGCTTCGGGGCGCTTCGACCGGAAAAAGAGCTGTTCAAGACAGAAGACGACAAAGAACGGCGCGACGATAAGAAAACCGCTGAACTTGGCGCTGAAGGAGATTCCCAGCGACCATCCCCAAAGAACGGCGCCCCAACAACTCCGTTTGGCTGCGGGAAAGAACGCCCACGCCAACATCCAGCTCGAAATAAGAAGCGAGTCCCCTCCGGCGATAAGCGCATGACAAAAAACGCGAGGACAACTCAACGCTCCAAGCGCGGCGGCGACGCCCAAAAGACGTCCGAACACGTCCGCCGTCCGCCAGTAAACGGCGAAAACAGCAATCGTGAAAAGGAGGATTCCGCCGAAACGAAGCGCGGTCTTTTCTGAAAAAAACGCCGCGACGCCAAAAGCGCGCGCCAGCGCGTTACCTGACGCTATTGTCACCGTGTAGCCCGACGGATGTCCTTCACGATAGATCGCGTGTTGGAATCCCACTTCGAGCGCGTCAGGCGCAAAGAGCGCGCGACGCGACGCAAGCGTCGCAAAATACCGGCGAAGCTCGCGTCGCTGTCCTTCGGGCGCATTCGTGACGAAATCGGTTGTTCTCAGATATTCGGGCCCCAACCGCAACGCGTTAAACCATTCGGCCACGCGCTCGGCGCGCGTGAAAGCGTCGCCTTCGTCCCATGTTAGCGGCAGACGCTCTGCGCTCCAGAGTAAGGACAGAAGCGTCGCGAGCGTCAGCGCGGCGGTCGTAAAGAACGCGGCGCCACGACGCCGCGCGACTGGCGTCTCTGGGAGTTGTTCCGCTCGTTCGTCGTTCATACGTTCGTCAATTCGTCAACGGCGCCCGTCGCAATCTTATTGAACGCGACGACAATCTCTTCGCGCCCTTTGTCAGATTGACCGTAAACGCGGCAGATTCTCATACTCTTGGGGGACTGGCCCAACAGGGGATCCTGAAGAATGGGAACAACCTCGTCTGTCTCGGGCTGATACATGAAATTTTTCGACGCGACCGACTCAGGGCGATAAGAAGCGCGAGCAACGTCAAATCGCAACGGCAACGACTCGTACTCGCGCGGCAATTTCTCACGAATCGCCGCTTCAAAGAGTCTGGAGGACGAAAAGACGGACGCCTCTTCGGAGTCGCCTTCCTTAAAGACGAACGTCTTTTCCGCCAGTAGCCGCCATGGAATTCGTCGTTCAAGCAACGCGCGCCATGCGCCGGCAAGCGCGCGCTTTCTGGAATCCTCAGAACGATCCCAGTTTGCCACGTCGGAAAGAAGCGACCAGTCGGTAAAGCGAAGATAGTCGTCAAGCGAATCGACGGGGTTGCCATAGGGATAAAGCAGATCGGCGCACTTTCCAAAGAGCTCGGCGAGTTCCACGTCGATTGCGCGCACCGTTCGGTGGTAATAAACGGAGCGGAAGAGCTGAGACCGCGCGTTCAGGAAGTTCAGGAGCGATCCGACTCCCTTACGATGCAGCGTCAG
>CACYBR010000243.1 GCA_902772705.1 uncultured Planctomycetota bacterium | reverse complement strand
TTTTTTTTCTGCAATCTACATAAATTAACATTGACCGCGTCGCCGATGCGGATCTATCGTTTTTATACGCAAATCGTCGTCGTTTTTCAACTCTCTCAATGGCGTATGCGGCGGAAAGATCAAAAATATTTTTTGAAAGTTGTTTCCTCCGCGACGAGACGTATAATCTCCGCAACGCGTCGTAGAGAAAGGCGTTTCAACGAGGATAATCGTTACGTTGGAAAAACTGCGTCGGCCAGATTTGAAACAAAGGAGATTACTTATGAAGAAGAACGTTTTGACGACGGCATTGGCATTTTTTCTGGCTTTGACCGCTTGCGGCGTAAAAGCGCAAGAGAAAAACAGCGACGACTATAAGGGCATTAATGTTGTTTCGCCCGACTGGGTAGGGAAACTCGACGCCGCGAAAGACGCGGAGCAGTTGTTTGTCGTCGCGGCGTTTCGCTCGGACGCGACGGGCGCCTGGATATCGCTTCATGAGAAACAGAAGGACGGCTCCTGGCGCATGGTCATGACGACGCCGGGCTTCGTCGGTAGAAACGGCGTCGGCGAAGCGTGCGAGAGCGTTCCCACAACGCCAAGAGGGGTATTCCGTTTCAACCGTGCTTTTGGAATCGCCGACGATCCCGGTTGCGCCATTCCTTACGTAAAGGCGGATAACGACACATATTGGTCGTGCGATCGTCGAGAGGGTGGCCGCTATAATCAACTGGTGAACGCCAAAGAGCTTCCCGAGTATGACTTTCCGAACGGCGAATCGGAACATATCGTCGATTACGTTTGGCACTACCAGTATTGTCTCAACATCAGTTACAACGAGGAGGGCGTTCCCGGCAAGGGAGCCGGTTTCTTCCTGCACTGTTTCGGACCGGTAAAACCGTTCACGGCGGGCTGCGTCGCGATTCCGAAAGACGTGATGAAGTTTGTGATGCGCCGCGTCGACGAGAAAACCGTCGTCGTCATCGACTCTTACGAGGCGCTCGCCGGAACGGACGTCTGGCCCGACAGTACATGGCCGCAGGAACGATAAGCCTTTCAAATACACTTTAAGCGTCTTCTCGTTGTTTCGGGGATTAGACGCGTTATCGCCCGCTAAGTCGTGCTTCCGCTAAAGACGCTTGGCGCAGACGTCAGGACGTGGCGGCGATTGCAAGGTGGAGCGAGCGCTATTCAGACGTAACTCGAAGATAGTTTTAAAAACACATGGACTTGGTAAAGAGTCTGTGATTGGCGATAGGCGGGCGTCTGGGGGGGCGTCGATTTTGAGTCGGACACATTGTTAGCGATTTCGTGATTAGCGCCGTAATCGGCGCCGTCCTTGCCCCGATTCGTTCACGACGGAGTAAAATCTTGCGTCGACGTTAAACAGTGAAAAATCTGTTTCGTTCTGGCGAATAGGGGTAAGCGTGGATTTGCGGGATAAGTCGCAAGGTTGATATTGACAAAAAGACAAATTTTGTTACATTGTCAAACTGAATCTGGCGCGTGTCGTCACGCTCCAGGTTTTTTACAGGAAATGCTGATTTAAGGGCGTTTGCAACTTGAGGATTTCGAAGAACGATTCTCGGCGAATTCCTAATTCGAACATACGACGCGGTATGGCGACTTGCTCGTCGCGCGCCGTCTTTGAAGCGTGCAAACTTTTACTACCCCGGTTGTTTTTCCGCCGGGTAATTGCCAAAGACGGTAAATTTTGTAAAAAAGTTACGCTATTTTGCGGGGGCGTCGGTTGACGGAACAAACCTTTTGAATTATCATACCAGCGACTTTTTAATCAGATTGTTTCAGAATGTGCGACTGTTCGCGTGTTTTGAGCGTCTGTTTTTGACCGCGTTTTGACAATTGCAGCGCGCGCGTGGCGTTGGATTGCTTCGAGATCTTCGATTTCGATTGTGACGCGCGTGTTTTCGTTTAAAGCAAGTTAGTTAGGTAGGTTTTCAAAATGGCAGTTCCGAAGAGAAAGCAGAGCAACGCTCGTACTGGCGCCCGTCGTTCGCATGATTTTAAAAAGCCCGTTCAGACGGTCGCTTGTCCCGATTGCAACAAGATGATTCAGCCGCATACCGTTTGTCCGAATTGCGGACACTATATGCGTCGCGAAGTTATTGCGCAGGATAAGTGAGACTAGTCCCGTCCGCTCAGGAAACCTTGACGGCCATGAGCGTTCGAGTACGACTAAGGAACGAAGGGGGAATCATAGCGGTTCCCCTTTTTTTGTGGTTTCGTTGCATTTTAAGAGGGACGATTTTCGACAATCGTCGTTCATAATGAATTTCCTCTTGAAATAAACAGTTGGATAGAGTTAAATCAAAAACGTTACGTATGTCGTAGGTTTTTCTACGATCGGCGCTAGTCGAGTTTGATTCACAGTAAGGGTAGAACTTTGGGTAAGACCGCTATTTTGTTTCCTGGTCAGGGAGCTCAGACTGTTGGAATGGGGCGCGAACTGTATGATTCTTCGGCTCGTGTTCGTGAACTGTATGCTCAGGCAAACGAGATCGTCGGTTATGATCTGACGAAAATTTGCTTTGAAGGTCCCGCCGACGAGCTCGATACGACCGCTCAGAGCCAACCCGCTATCTTTCTTACGAGCCTCGCCGCTCTTGAAGGTCTGAGGGATACCGAACCCGACGTCGTCAATTATTGTAGCGCCACGACGGGTCTGAGCCTCGGCGAGTATACCGCGCTGGTATTTGCGGGCGTCATGTCTTTCGAGGATGGTCTTCGTCTGGTTCGTCTTCGCGGGCTTGCCATGCAGGAGGCTTCTGACATGCGTCAGAGCGGAATGGTCAGCGTTATAGGTCTTCCCGTGGAGACAGTCAGAGACCTTTGTGAAAAAGTCGACGATCCTGGCGTTCTTCAGATTGCGAATTACCTTTGTCCGAAAAATTACGTGGCGTCGGGGGACCGAACCGCATGTGAAAAGCTCGTCGAGTTGGCGACGGAAGCAGGAGCGATTAAATTGTTCCCGCTTGCGGTTGCCGGCGCGTTCCATACGTCCCTGATGGATCCAGCCGTTGAGAAGATGCGCCCTCTTATCGAAGAAATGAGCTTTTCAGCGCCGAAAGTTCCGTATATCAGCGGAGTTGACGCGGAATATCATAGCGATCCCGACGAGATTAAGAGGATTTTAATCCGACAGATCTCCTCCCCAGTTCTATGGGAGGACGCGATGCGTCGTCTTCTCGACGACGGCGTCGACTCCTTCTACGAAGTTGGACCGGGCCGTGTTCTTCGCGGCCTCATGAAGCGGATTGATCGCAAAGCGAAACTAAACTGAGGCGCGGCCGAACTGTCGTCCAGTTTAGGTCGCCTTTTAAGTATTATCCAGAATGATGGGTTTACAGCATGATTAAAGTTGATCTTACCGGCAAGAACGCCGTTGTAACAGGCGCGACTCGTGGGATTGGTCTGGGCGTTGCGAAAGCTCTGGCAGCCTCCGGCGCAAAGGTTGCCTGCATTGGGACCAATGAGGAAAAGCTCAATGAGTCGGTCGCAGATATCGTCGCCGAGGGCGGCGACGCGAAGGCGTATGTCTGTAACGTTGCCGATTCCGCCGCCGTGACGGAAGTTTCTAAAACGATCCTTGCCGATTTTGGCAAAGTCGACGTCCTCGTCAATAATGCGGGAATCACACGCGACATGCTCATGCGGCGTATTACTGACGATATGTGGAACGACGTCATCAACGTCAACCTTACAGGGACCTTCCTGGTGACGCGCGCTTTTGTAGAATCGATGCGCAAGAGCAAGTGGGGTCGCATAATCAATATCTCCAGCATCAGCGGTCTCATTGGCAACAAGGGTCAGGCGAATTATTCCGCGTCCAAGGCTGGCGTGATTGGTTTTACGCGAACCGTATCGAAGGAGCTTGGCAATCGTAATATTACGGTCAATGCGATTTGTCCGGGCTTTGTCGACACAGACATGACGAGGGTTCTCCAGCCAATCTATATTCAGGAGATTACGAGCCGCATTCCTGTCGGTCGTATTGGGACGCCTGAAGATATCGCGAATGCGGTTCTCTTCTTTGCCAGTCCTGATTCGTCGTTTATCACTGGTCAGATTCTGACGGTCGACGGCGGTCTCATCATGTAGGTTTCAGACCTGTACGACCTTTAAACGTTGGATAACTTACGTAAAAGGTCTTTATTTAGTTAGTTAGACAACGACGCGTCAGATCGTTTTTGACGCGCGTGGATTTTTAACGAAAGGGCTTATAATGGCTTTAGACAAGAAACAAATTGAAGCGAAGGTCATCGAAATCATTGCCGATCAGCTTGCTCGCGATAAGGAACAGATTACCGGGGCCAGCGATATCGCCAACGATCTGGGCGCCGACTCGCTCGACCTTGCCGAACTTATGATTGCCTTCGAAGAGAATTTCGACATCGATATTGACGAAGACAAGGTTAGCGACATCACCACCGTCAACGACGTTGTTGATCAGATCTACAACGCTCTCGCCGACAACGAATGATGAAATCGTTTCCTGACGGCTTTAGCCGTTGACTGCATATGACTCTTTCTCCGAAACCGACGCTGATTTTGGGTCTTCAGGAGAAAGAGTCTTGTTGTATTCTTTATCGAAATCGAAGATTCTACTTTCGACGCAACGGGGCATTCTATGAAGAGACGCGTAGTTATCACAGGCATGGGGCTTGTCACTCCTTTGGGGTGCGAGCTCGAAGGTGTTTGGAAAAGGCTTGTTAATGGCGAGAGTGGCGTCACGTTATTGACAGACGAGGAGAGGAATTATTTCAAATCAAAAATTGCCGGTCAGTGTCTTGATTTTTCTCCTCTTCCATACGTCGATCCCAAAGAAGCCAAAAGGATCGAGCGCTTCGCCCAATTTGCCTATGTGGCCGGAATCAAAGCCGTAGACGATTCTGGAATCGATTTCTCGAAAGAAGACGGATTTCGTTGCGCGTCGATTGTGGGATGCGGCGTCGGCGGGCTTGGCGAGATTGAACGTCAGGACGAGAAGCTTGCGAAGTTTGGACCTTCTCGTATCTCGCCGTTTACGATTCCTAAAATCATGCTCAATGCCGCAAGCAGCCATCTTTCGATTCATTACGGAATCCATGGCGTCTCTTACGGTATCGCCACGGCCTGCGCCAGCGCGAATAACGCCATGATTGAAGCGTATCGTCTCGTTCGCGACGGAGACGTCGACGTTGCAATCACGGGCGGAACCGAAGCGGCCATTACCAAGCTTGGCCTCGCGGGGTTTGCGGCGATGCACGCTCTTTCCGAAAGGAACGACGAGCCCGAAAAGGCCAGCCGTCCCTTTGACGCAGATCGCGATGGTTTTGTGATCGGAGAAGGCGCCGGGATCTTGATTTTCGAGGAACTTGAGCACGCTAAAAAACGCGGCGCAAAAATACTTGGCGAGTTTCTTGGTTACGGCGTTTCGTCGGACGCGTCGCATATTACCCAACCAGACGCAGAGGGCGTTTACGCAGGCGCCGCTCTTTCCAGCGCCGTTAGTTCCGCTGGTTTAAATCCAGAACAGATCGATTACATCAACGCCCATGGCACGGCGACGCGCCTTGGCGACATTGCCGAAGTTTGCGCCATTAAGCGTTCTTTTGGCGATTACGCGAAGACTGTGTCAATTTCAAGTACGAAGAGCGCGATTGGTCACCTTTTGGGCGGCAGCGGAGGGGTTGAGCTTATCTTCTCGCTTCTGTCAATTCGCGATAACGTGATTCCGCCCACGCTCAATCTGGAAAATCCCGATCCTTTGTGCGATCTTGATTTTACGCCTCTTGTTGCAAAAGAACGTAAGATTGACTATATTGTTTCCAGTAGCTTCGGTTTTGGCGGACACAACGCATGCGTGGTTGCCGGTCGATTTATGGAATGACGGAGCGATTGAGACGTTGTCAGCGTTGCTGACGTTTTGAACGCGGAGCCTTGTCGTTTGACGTGGTCTCTTGCGTTTCAGAAATTGATAAGGGGGCTTTTATGGGTTCCACCCAAGTGATGCATATTGGACCTTACCGGTTGTTGAACGTCGTTTACACTGGCCAGACCAGTCGAACCTGGCAGGCGTATGACGACCGTAACAGGCGTTATGTCGGTCTAAAGACGCTATTCCAGAACGTGAGTCGCGATCACAAGCAGGTCCAGATGCTGAAGTGGGAGTATCAAGTCGGTTCTAAGTTGCAAAACGAACGGATCATCGATATCTTTGATTTTGGCTGGTATAACAAGGTTCCGTACATTGCGATGGAATGGTACGCCGCGTCAAACATCAAGCAGCTCGTCCATAAAGGTTACGAAAATTACTGCGTGGCATTGCCGATCATGATTCCCCAGATGGTGGAATCGCTCGCCGTTTTGCACGAAGCGGGATGGATTCATCGCGACGTTAAACCGGACAATTTCCTGTATTCGGAAGAAAAGGGAATCAAACTGATTGATTTTGCCCTCTGTAAGCCGATCAAACCGAGTCCACTGGCGAAGTTGCTGAAGATGAAATCGACCCCTCAGGGAACGCCCAGTTACATGTCCCCAGAACAAATCAGGGGCTTGCCGCTTGACGGTCGTTCCGATATCTACAGTCTTGCATGCGCGTTCTTTGAGATTCTGTCGGGGCGTCCTGCTTTTACGGGGAATTCAATGAACGAGCTTCTGCAGAAGCATGTCTCGGGAGCGATTCCTTCGGTTCGTGCGAGGAATAAGAACATTACCGAAGATTTTTCCACACTTCTTGCCCAAATGATGGCAAAGAGTCCGAAAGATCGTCCGAAATCGGCGCGGGACATAGCGCGAGCGCTTCGTTCGATCAAGGTCTTTACGCGTCCGCCGAAAGAAGGCGATAAGGTAGGTTGATTTCTTGTTCCTGCGAGAGCGAATGTGTTATGGAACGGCGTCTGACACTCAGACGCCGTTTTTTGTTTATGGTCGGCGCCCTGAGTCTTTTGGTGGGGAAAGACCCTGAATACACGAACGCCGACGAACAATCCTGCGCTTTGTTGTTTTATACCGCAAATCGTTCGGGAGAGAAAAGAGACTGCGAAATCCTTGTTCCGCAGGCAGGCGCATGATAAGAGACCGTTTCAAGAGGTTGAGACGGCGAAAAACGACGAGGTACAAAAGTCTCCCCGTAACTCTGCCGAACAAATCGGAATGATAAACTGCGCCTGAGAGGACTTTTGGGGAACGTTCACAGCGTGGCGTCAAAGTAGAAATGCTCTGAGGCGAGCCAGACGAGGTTGTTGCTACAACCTTTGTGAGAAGAATTGAATTGGAGGTCTAAACAGCATAGCCGCACCATTAAACAACTCG
>CACYBR010000242.1 GCA_902772705.1 uncultured Planctomycetota bacterium | reverse complement strand
GATCTTAAACGCAGGGGCGATTGGGAGGAGGCGAAAAAGAATGCAAAGAACGCTAAAACGATGTTCTGGTTTACGCTGACGCTGGAGGCGCTGGGCTTCGTTGTCTTCATCGTCTCTGGAGGTTTGGAGGTTCTCTATGTGTTTTTCTGGATCTTCGTCAAGACCTTCGTTTTTCTCGATCCGCCAATCTGAGTTTTGACACGTGACGCGCCTCTGCGGTCCGAACGGACGACGGATTTCTGCGTGATTCTCGGGACGAGAACCACGCGAAACGCCGCAAAGTCGGACGCTCTGGCGCGCAGGTCATGTTTCGTAATCTTTTTTTTCCTTGCCTTTTCTACCGTTTGACACTGAGGTATAATGTAAGCGCGAACCTCTCGGACGAATGTCGACGCCGGAGGTTAGGATGACGATTCAACGCCGGGGATACTGATGAAATACTGCACGCGTTGCGGCGCCCCTGAGTTACAGGGCGCTCGATTCTGTCCCGCCTGTGGAAGAAAATACGACGCCGCAGACGGGTCGGGGTTCTCCCTCAGGAACGCTATCGGCTGGCGCCCTCTCGAGGCGGCTGTCGAACGCGTTGTACGATGGATGGAACCCGTTTCGGACTTCGTCATGCGATGGCTTCGCCGAGGTTTCGAAGAGCTGCTCTCCGATAATTACGCCGCGCCGTCCTTCATGGCGTGGAACCTCCTCGCGACGCTCTTCTGCAGCTTACCCTGCGGGTTCGTCGGTCTCGTATACTCGCTCCGCGTTCTGCAGCTCAAGCGCAACAACGACGATTCGCCCGTCTCTGCCTCGCGTTACGCCAAGCTGTGGCTGACCCTCGCCGTCGTCTGGTTTTTCGTTGTGCGGGCGCCCCTTTGCCTGAAATGGGGCTGACTTAAATAATTACGTTGACGCCGGAAACGTTCTTTTCGGCGCAGGAGACAATTTCATGGCGACTGAATGTTCCCATTGTGGCGCGACTCTTCCTGAAAACGCCGAATTCTGCTCCGGGTGCGGCGCGCGTGTCGAAAAGGAAGAAGCGCCCGTGTTCTGCCGTCAGTGCGGCGCGAAATTCCCGGAGAACGCCGGATTTTGCCCCGCTTGCGGCGCGCCTCGAAACGTCGCTTCTTCTATTCCGCGCGCTCCCTACCAGAAGGCGGCTCCCGTTTCCGTTCCCGACTGGCTCATTTGGTCGATCATTTCGACCCTCGCGTTCTTCCCCACAGGCGTCGGCGCGCTTGTCTTTTCGTTGCTCGCGCGCAGCGCCGCCGACCGCGGAGAGCTTCAAAAGGCGATCGGATACGCCGACGCCGCTCGAATCTGGAATATCGTCGTCCTCGTGTTCGCGCTCCTTGGCGCTCTGATTGGCGGAACCATATTCCTCATCCTCTTCTATATTGGTCTGGCGAATATTACGTAATCCGGACCGGTTGCGCACGAACGCGCCGTAGCGCCTCCTCGGGCTCGGATGCGTTCGGGCGGTCGTTCTGGACGTGAGTTCCGGAACATGACGCGAAGCGTCCCAAGGTTGTTTTTGGGTCCCTCTCCGCAAGAAAGGAACAGACATGATCTGCCAAAAATGTGGCAAGCCTCTTGACGATTCCGCAAGATTCTGCCCCGGGTGCGGCGCGCCTGGGGAGCCCGCGTTCTGCTGTCAATGCGGCGCGAAATTTCCGGAAAACGCCCTGTTCTGCCCTGCGTGCGGCGCGACCAGAAACGCCGTGAACGCTCGGTCGTGCGACGATTCTCAGACCGCGCGACCCGTTGGCGTCTCCGACTGCCTCGTCTGGTCGGTCGTCTCGACGGTCGTTTTCTTTCCGGTCGGACTCGGCGCGCTGATTCTTTCCATTCTTGCACGCGACGCCGACGGTCGAGGCGAGCGGTCCAAGGCGCATGGATACGCTACGTGCGCGCTCGTCTGGAATATTGCGCTGCTGGTGGTCGTGCTTGTCGGGGGCTTGGCCTTCGCCGCGTTTTGGGCGTTCCTCGCCTTTGGACTGTCGAATATGTAATCCGGAGATTCCTCGTTGGCGCGTTTTCGCGCCTGGCGACGAAAGGTTAGCGTGATGAACGAAGGATTCTGCGACGACTCGGACAAGAATCCCGATACGACGATCGCGGCGGCGGTTCCCCGCGACGGTTCAGATTTCCTAATCCTGAACGCGATTCTCACGGTCGCGACCCTCAATTCGGTCGCCGTCCTTGGCGTGATCTTTGCGATCATGTCGCGGACGACCAAACGCAAAGAAGACGTGGACGCCGCGCAAACCTACGCGTCGGCCGCGAGGCTCTTCTTCCTGCTCGGACTCGTCTGGGCGATTATTCAGGCGGCGCTCGTTCTCACGATCGTCGCGCTGGCGGGAGGCTTCCGGAGCCATACGCTCGGAGGACCCTTTTAAAGTGTTGTTTTTAGCTCCCTCTTTACAGGAAAGGAACAGACATGATCTGTCAAAAGTGCGGCAAGCCGCTCGCCGATTCTGCGAAATTCTGCTCCGGGTGCGGCGCGCCTTGCGGAAATCCCAATTCCGCTGCGAGTCCGATCTTTGACGCCGCTGGCTCGGCAGCCGCCCCGATTTCGGGATATTCGAACTATGGCTATAACTCGTACCAGAGAAACGCGTCCGTCTATACGGGAAGCGATTTTCTTATCCCAAACATCGTGATCGTTATCGTTTGTTGCTGTTTCCCCACGGGAATCGCAGGACTGATCATGTCGATTATGGCGCAGTCTGCGAAGAATTCCGGAGAACGTGAAAAAGCGATCGTGCGCGCGACTGCGGCGAAGACCCTCTTCTTTGTCACGCCCGTTCTGGCGGTCGCCTGTACGATTGGAGCCGGAGCGCTTGCCGGCGGGATTCTTGGCGCGTACCATGCCTCTAAAGACGTTGCGAGCCAGACCTCTGCCGCGCCCGCCGTCAACGTCAACTCCGCTCCCGTCGAGCCGCTTCCCGACGAGACGACTTCCGACGACGCGACTTCCGACG
>CACYBR010000241.1 GCA_902772705.1 uncultured Planctomycetota bacterium | reverse complement strand
TCGGCGTTAGGATAAAAATTACGGCCAGAGCCGTCGGGATTGTTCGTTTCATGGAAACCTCTCAAATATCTGCGCTTTCTTCGGCTCTGTACTTTCCCCGGTTCTTTGAAAGGAAAAGTTTGAACGCGGTCTGACTAAAAATTGGCGTCTGAAAAAGGGACTTCTCTGGTTGGCGTTTTTAAACCACGACCAACACATCCTGGGAGTCCCCAGACGAGCCGCGTCAGGACCTCGCCCAGCGATCTGATTGTAAGTCTCCAATCAATCCTTTACAAGCTTTGTCGGCGTTATTTTGAAACGATTATATTCGGCAGTCTCTTAACAGTCGGTTGTGCAACCTCCTGGATACTCGCCGGAAGTCAGGACAAACAATATAAGAAGGGTTGCTGGTTCATTGCGCGCATTGGCAAGCAGGTCTATATTGCCTGTACCTTTGAATTCCAGCGTTTGACCGTCTTCCAGTTTGACGGCGCGCTCCTCAGAATTGAACGCCTCGTTTCAGTTAAACGTTTGCGCTGCTTGCGACACGTTCGTCCCTCCTAAGAACATCACGTCATAGATCGGCAGATACGTGATCTTGCCCTTCGTCGTGATCTCGCGCGCGTTGGATAGGACGTAAGCCTTTTTCACATGATAGTCTTCGTTCTTCACGAAGGCGCTCAACGCGCTGTGGACGGCGTAGTCCTTGCCGGACTTGACCTCGATCGGAACGGCGGAAAGGCTCTCGTAGTCGTCGATCAGAAAATCGACCTCGCCTTTATTGCGGTTGTCGTAGTAATACAGCTTGCCGCCGTGCGCGGCGAGCTCCTGAGCCACGACGCTTTCATACACGGCGCCGAGATTGATTCCCGTCTCGTCGTCCAGAATCGCGCGGATATTGCTCCCGTATAAAACGTCCGTCAAAAGGCCCGCGTCGTTCATATAGAGCTTGAGGAGATTTTTGCCGACTGATTGCGCGAGGGGAAACACGGGCGTGGAAATCGCGTTGACCTCAAGGGCGATCCCTGCGGAGATCAGATATTCAAACTCATCCTGATAGTCGGAGAAACGCTTGCCACGCTTGTTCTCGATTTCCTGAAAGACCACCCGCTTCTTCCTGTTCGCCAGATTGGAGGGGATCGTTTCATAGATTCTGCGAATCTTAAGCTTTTTGACGCCGCTCGCTTCGTACTTCGAGGCGTCGTCGGCATAGAACGCGCGGATATCGCGATGAATCGCGCGCGCCTTCATAATATTGGCGTCGGCGATAAAAGAGTTGACGGCGTCGGGCAATCCGCCGATGAGCAGATACTTCTTGAAAAGATCCATCGTCTTTTCGTGCGCGCCCGGGTCAAGACTCTCGCCAGCCAGAAACTTCTCGCGCATCATGTCGATCGCCAGACGGTTAAAACCGTTTGCCAAAAGGAACTCTTCAAAGTCCAGCGGGAACATCCGCTTGATTTCAATGCTTCCGACGGGGATCGAGCTCGTCTTCTTCAACGTCACGCCCAGTAGCGAGCCGCTGGCGACGTAGGTAAACCTGTCGTCCTGCTTGAGAAACTTAAGCATGGTCAGCAGGTGGGGATAGGTCTGAATCTCGTCCAGAAAGATCAGCGTGTTTTTCTTCTCGCCCATTTTTTCGCCGGCGATCGCGCTGACCTGAAAATAGAAGTCTCGAACGGAGCGTGCCTGCTCGAACAGTCTGGGACCGTTTTGATCCTCCGCAAAGTTCAGTTCGATATAATTCTCAAAGAGTCGACGCCCAACGTGACGAACGATATACGTCTTGCCGACCTGTCTGGCTCCGTCGATAATCAGCGTTTTGTTGGAGTCCGACTTCAGATAGCTCTCGATAAACGGCTGAATCTTTCGATATAACATAACGCCCCTCCGCGCTCTTCTGAAGGGTCTCTTCTCTGCGAAATATGCCTTTCAATACAGTGAGAAGCGGCTAATTCGCACATTTCAATATTAATCATACCCCCAATATCGCACATTTCAATATTTTTAACGCCAGGAAAATCACACATTTCAATATTTGCGCCTGTCAAGCGAGGTAGACGCCTCTTT
>CACYBR010000240.1 GCA_902772705.1 uncultured Planctomycetota bacterium | reverse complement strand
TTGGCGACGGTCAACGACTACCTTGCCGCGCGCGACGCCGATCTAATGGGCCCGATTTATAAGGCTCTTGGCATGAAAGTCGGCGTGATTCAGTCGCAGCAGCCCACCGACGATCGTCGCAAAGCGTATCAATGCGACGTCACCTATGGAACGGCGAAGGAATTCGGCTTTGACTTCCTCCGCGACCGTCTTCTTCTGCGGCGTATTCGCGAGGGGCAGACCGACGTTCTCGGCGCCATGCTCAACGAACAACGCGAAAAAGACGAGCAGCCGACTCAGCGCCTCGAACCTTATTTTTGTCTCGTCGACGAAGCGGACTCGATCCTTATCGACGAGGCGAGCACGCCTCTTATCATCAGCGCGTTGCCGACCGAGGAGCAGAAGCAGGAGGTCGAGGCGTACAAATGGGCCGCCGACTCCATCTACGAGTTCGTTGAGGAGGAGGACTACACCTACGACCATGAAAAGCGCGAAGTGGAACTGACCCGCGAAGGACGCCTCAAGGCGCGAAGGCTACCCAAGCCCGAGGCGATGGAGCGCACTGGTCTCTATCACGTTTACGAGTATGTCAAGCGCGCGATCAAGGTCGACCGGGAGTTTCATCTGGATCAGCAGTACGTCGTACGCGACGGCGAAATCGTTATTGTCGACGAATTCACTGGGCGTTTGGGCGAAGGTCGTAAATGGCGCGAGGGTATCCATCAGGCGGTGGAGGCGAAAGAGGGCGTCGAGATTACCGTCGCGACGGGTCAGGCGGCGCGCGTTACGGTTCAGGACTTCTTCCTGCGGTTCCAGCACCTTGCGGGAATGACGGGCACCGCGGCCGCGTCGAAAAAGGAACTGTCGCGCATTTATAAGTGTCACGTTATTCCGGTTCCGACGAACCGTCCTCCGCGCCGCGTCCAGTTGCCGACGCGCGTCTTCGCGACGGAACGCGCCAAATGGGACGCGATTGTGACCGAGATCTCCGAACTGCACGCGCTCGGACGTCCTACGCTGCTCGGCACGCGTACGATCGACAAGTCGGAGATTCTTTCCAATCTCCTCGACGAACGCAAGCTTGAGCACAGCGTCCTCAACGCAAACCGAATCGCCGAAGAAGCGGAAATCGTCGCGGACGCCGGACACTGGGGCAAGATCACGGTTTCAACGAACATGGCGGGGCGCGGCACCGACATTAAGCTGCCCGACGAGGTCGTCGAGATCGGCGGACTCAACGTTATCTGCACGGAACTCCATGAATCCGCGCGTATTGACCGACAGCTCATCGGTCGTTGCGGTCGTCAGGGCGACCCCGGGAGCTATCGACAGTATCTTTCTCTCGAAGACGAAATCCTTGAAAAGGCGTACGGACCCAAAAAGGCCAAGAAGATCAAAAACCGATACGAGGACGAGCCAGATTCGGAGCATCCGGAGAAAATCAGGATGTTCTACCGCGCTCAGCGTAAGGTCGAGCGTAAGAATTATCGTAATCGAAAGACGATGTTGTATTACGAAAAGCAGCGGAAAAAGATGCAACGCGGCATGGGGCAGGATCCCTACCTCGACACGCCGAACTGATCGCGTCGTCCCCAGCGCGCGTTTTCCCGTCTTCAATCGCTTATGACGGTCGTATGAGTTGTCGATCCCGGAAAAATCCCATGCGACTTTTCCGGGTACTTTCTTTTTTTGGCGTAAGCGCTAGAATATCAGAAAACGCCCCTCGCTTGCATGGCGCCGCCAGCTGCGCCAGACTCAGTTAGAGGGGCGTTTTGTATGCAGGAACGAGACCAGAAACGCAAAATCAGACAGCGGCGTTTCGTTCATATTTATGCAAACCAGTTCGGTTTAACTCAGAAAGGGTTTAGGATGGCCGCAACTTGCGTGATCGGTTTACAGTGGGGCGACGAGGCGAAAGGTAAGATCGTCGATTTTCTCACTTCGCAAAACGAGATCGTCGTCCGTTATCAGGGCGGCGCGAACGCGGGTCATACCGTTGTCTTTGACGGCAAGAAATATAAGCTTTCCCTTATTCCGAGCGGCGTGTTCCGTCCGGAAGTCAAGTCGGTTATCGCCAGCGGCGTCGTGATTGATCCAGAATCGATTCTTGGCGAGATCGACCGTCTTCGCGAATCTGGCGTCCGGATCGAAAAGAACCTTTTCATCAGCGAACGCGCTCACGTCATCTTTCCGTGGCATAAGGAAGAGGATCGTCTTATGAACGACTCGGGCGTTCGTTCCGAGGCGATCGGCACCACGATGCGCGGCATTGGTCCCTGTTATCGCGACAAGGTCGGACGTTCGACCGCGATTCGCATGGGCGATCTGTTCCGCGCGGATTTCGGCGATAAAGTTCGCGCGATCTGCGCGCGTAAGAATCGTTCCCTTCCCGGACTGGCGCGCAACGAAGAAATCCGCGCGACGATCAAACCGCTCGACGCTGAAAAGATCGTCGCCGATTATCTTGGCTATGCCGAACGTTTGCGTCCGTTTGTCGGCGACGTTGTCAATTACCTCCTTGACGCGGTCGACGCGAATAAGCGCATCCTTCTCGAAGGCGCTCAAGGCTCGCTGCTGGACGTCGATTACGGCACTTTTCCGTATGTTACGAGCAGCAACAGTTCCGGGGTCGGCGTGTGCGCCGGTTCCGGCATACCGGCGACTTATTTCAAGCGCGTTGTGGGCATAATCAAGGCGTACACGACGCGCGTCGGCGGCGGTCCGTTCCCGACGGAGCTCAAAGACGAGATCGGCCAGCGAATCCGCGACAACGGCAACGAGTACGGCACGGTCACCCGTCGCCCTCGTCGGTGCGGCTGGTTTGACGCGGTCGCCGTGCGTTATACGAGCCGCCTTGGCGGCGCGACGGAGCTTGCCGTTATGCTTTTGGACGTCCTCAGCGGTTTCGACACGATCAAAATCTGCGTCGCGTACGAACTCGACGGCAAGCGAATTGAGACGTTCCCAGCCGACGTCGACGACCTTGCCCGCGTTACGCCGATTTATGAAACGCTTCCCGGTTGGTCCGAAGACGTCACCGGCGTCAGGAAATACGACGATCTTCCCGAAAACGCGAAGAAGTACCTCGAACGACTTTCCACCGTCATTGGCAAGCCGGTTAAATTTGTTTCCGTCGGACCGAGCCGCGATCAGACGATCATTCTTTGAACGAAAACGACAGTTCCCCCTGTGAACGAGCCGCGCGTTTGAACTCCAATGTTCGAACGCGCGGTTTTTTGTTTGTCGTTTGAATTGGAATACGCTTTCCTCTATAATATCGCCGTGCGACGCCTTGTTGCAGTTCGCCACGCCATATATCAGGATCGTCGAATTGGAGAATGGAAAGATGAATTATATTAAGAGGACGTGTCTGGCGCTCTGCTGCTTGTCTGCGCTGGCGTTAACGTCGACGGCGTTTGCGTTTGAACCGACGGACGCGAGCGAGAGCAGCCTGTATAACACGCGGCTGATTCCCGCGCCGCGCTCGACGAATTTCGGTCGCGGCGTGGTCGTTTTCAACGCGAAGCTTCATTGTTCGGTCCTGACGTCGGAGCGTTGGAACGCGTCCGCCGAGGCGTTGGACAAGCTCTCGAAGGACGTCGGGCGCGACTTTGGTTGCGACGTCAAGTTGGAGACGCAAACGCCCGGCGCTTTTCTCGACGCCGCTCAGAAGGACGGCGGCGTTCCGCGCGAGGCGATTGACTTTGTTCAAAAACTTGCCGACGACGACGCGTTTTTCCAGCAGGGGAACGCTTATCGAATCCTCGCGCTTCGGGATCAGAACGTTTCCGCAGACGCGACTCCCGAGGAACTTGCGCAGCGCCAGAACGACGCTGCCGGAACGCTGATTATCGCCGCTTCTGACCTTGC
>CACYBR010000239.1 GCA_902772705.1 uncultured Planctomycetota bacterium | reverse complement strand
GAACCGTCGTCCATTTTGACGGGAAGAGTGACCCAAACTTCGCGCTGAGGAGCGCTCAGAAGGGCGGTGGTAGCGGCGTCAAGGTTGAGAGCTTCTGCCGCCTTGGCGATACGAGCTTTAGCAATAGTAAACGGATTACGTTCGGCTGCCATTGTTTCTCTCCTAAAGGAAGTTTGGCGTTGAATGTCGACTAATAGTGTGCGGTTTTGTGATTACTATCAATAATCACCACTGACGGAAATAATATACAAGAGGCGAATTTTTATCAAGGGGCAGACCTTCTTTTTTTTAAAAAAGTTATATCAATTCATGTTAGGTTTAAATATTTGTAATATAAGACTCGTCGGACGATTGTTGTTTACGAATGAGAAAACAGGTTTATGCGAACCTTATATTGGCCTCGGCGTATCCACCAGGAATTCTTTTCTGACCTTTGTTTTTTTTACCTGCGGAAATCGAAGACAAATTTCGTTTAATTGTTCCGATTTAAAGATAAAAACGGTTGACAATGCACCGAATGGAGTATGATACTAATGAAGGATGTTCGGTTTTGAACGAATTTTCTGGTTTTCGCCCCCCTACTTTGAGACGTCGCAATGGAACCTTATAAGTTTACGGAATATTTGCAGAAAATATTGTCTGACGCCGTTAGCTTGAGCGAACGGATGGACGCCTCGGGACTGCTACTTCTTTTTGACGCTCCTATCGACTGGAAGCGGCTCAAGAAGTTTCTTGGCGAAACGTACTTTGTCGCGGCCGCTACAAATGCTGACGCCCTCGAGGGCGCTAAGGAAAATGACATTAAAACCGTTTTACTTGAACTGGAAGACGACGCTCCGGTTTACGACCGCATAACCCATTCAATTTTGGAGGCGGTTGCCGACGATTATTTTCCTGCCGGTTCTCGCCTGATAGCTCTTTATAGCGGTTTTGACGCCGACAGCGGGTTTGACTCGGTGAGCGTCATTAATCTGGGCGAACATCTTGAACGATTAACGGGCAAGGAGCTCCGCAAAATAGAAACGAGGGTTCCGCTGAAGACGCTCAAGACGGTTGTCGACCTTGCGCTGGAGATCGGTCGCGAAGGTCGTGAAGGCAAGTCTGTCGGCACGCTTTTTGTCGTAGGCGACACGAAGAACGTCTTGGCCAATAGCAAGCCGGCAGGATTTGATCCCGTTCGTGGTTATAAATGCAAGGAGCGCGATCTTTTTGATCCACGTGTTCGCGAAGGAATCAAGGAAATCGCGCAACTCGACGGCGCGTTTGTAGTCGCGCTTGACGGAGTAGTCGCCGCCGCGTGTCGACTGCTTGACGCGTCGACCGCGATGATAACGCTTTCTAAAGGTCTGGGTTCGCGTCATTGGGCGGCCGCCGCAGTGAGTCGCAATACAAACGCGGTTGCGATCGCGGTGAGTCAGTCCAGCGGAACGGTCCGTATCTTTGTGAACGGCGAAGTCGTGCTTCGTATAGAGTCGCGCCATAGTCGTCCGATGATCTGGCGTGCGTTTGATTACGATCCCCATTGAACGGTTTAAATTCCGTAACAAACGTCTGTACAGTTGTTTGTGGCGCTTCTTCTGGAGGATGCGACATGAATTTGTGAAAAATGAGGGATTTACCCCTAGACAATATGGGGGACGGTTATAGAATCTTATCACCTTTAAGGGTTTTTGCTCTTGAAGTTTGGGAGTGTAGCTCAGTTGGTAGAGCAACGGACTTTTAATCCGTAGGTCTCGGGTTCGAGCCCCGACACTCTCATTCGTTTTTAGGGGTGGACGAGCTTTTGAGACGTTTGCGACGCTGACGTCTGGTTTTGCTTCTATTTCATTTTTATTTCCGGTTTGGCAAAAGGGCGCTTTCGAGCGTCTTTTTTTTTATAGTCGCGTCTTTTTTTCATTGTTGGCGCTCGCAAGGCCGCGACGCCAGAAGAACGTCGCGGTCTTGCGGTTTCAAATCCCCCGTCCGTCAGAAGATTTGGGCGACTTCTTCCAGACGTTTGGCGAGTTTGTAGGCGAATTTGCGAATATCCCAGAGATCGGCGTTTGGATCGTTGCGGAACGCTTCGATCTGAGTTGTCGGAAGCTCGCTCATCGGAACGAGTTCGCACGCTTCCAGAAGATTGGCGCCTACTTCGCACGCGTCGAGAAGTTTTTTCTTATCGCTGCGGCGGTAATCGAACGCGTCGCTGGTGTATTCCTTGAGCGCGTCTCGCAGGAGCGCAAGCGCAGCGTCGACTTTGCCTTCACGATTGGGATTGGTCGGAACGACCGTTTTGATATCACGATTGCGATAGCAGCCAAACATCGCGGCGATTGTTCCCGCGTCGCGGATTGTGCCGTCCGGATAGAAAATACCGTGTTCGTCGATGCAACGACCGTGGATCATCAGTTCAAACGCAAACCAGCCCATGTGATTCTCGTTGCAGTATTGGAGCGCCATTTCGTAGGGATTCGCGCGCGCCAGACAACCGGTTTCCGTGTTCATGACCTGTTTGTTGAGTTTCTTACCCCACTCGGCGGCAAGCTTGAAGTTGTTGCCGATCTTTTCGCGTCTGTCGCTGTAGTCGTGGAAAGAGAGAACGTCGAGCATGCTGGCCGTCGATTCCTCTATTTCCCACGCTGTGGTATAGCCGACAGTCAGGAGACAGTCAGGAGCCAACTGCTGAGCAAGCGCGATTTCATGACGCAGGAACGCCCAGATCTTTTCAGAACGCGCGGCGCGTTCCTCTTTGGGCGACGCGTTGACATAAGGGTTGCAAAGCGGTTCGTTCATTATGTCGAACATGAGTAGTCCGGGTTCGTCTTTGAGAGCGTTGACGAGGGCGGTGGCGAACGCGTCAGCCTTGTCATAGGCGTCCGGTTCGATCTTAGCGGGATTTAGTCCGTTGCCGTTGAAAAGAATCGGCATGCTTTTATAGCCATTTTCGTCGCAGAGACGGACAAAATTCACGATGGACTGAACGTACTCGTCGCCGCGACGTTCAAATTGATCCTGCGAGGTCCAGAAACGCACCGCGTTAAGATTAACGCGTTTTCCGTATCCAAGTTCGCGACGCGCTTGCTCCTCGTTGCCGCAGAAGTAGCAGACTCCACGAATTGTCGAACAGTCGATTTCTGGTTTAGCGGCTTCGGCGCTTTGTGACGATAACGTGGTGTAAAGCGCGACGAGCGAAGCAACGAGGATTAACGATCGAAGGGTTATTTTCATGATTATCAAACTCGTTCCGAATGTATTAAAAGGTAATAAAAGGGAAAAGACGCGCTTTCCAACGGGAACGAACGTCTTTTCGACGAGTATATCAGAGCGCGATTGCTTCGTCAAAGAACGCGCCTCTAGCGACGCCACGGGGAACCGCGCGCGAATCAACCTGGTCAGTCGTACTGATAAACGTCAGGAACGTCTTGACCTTCTTCGGGCGTCAGAACGCGAATTTCATAGAAGCCGCCCGCGTAATTACCGCGCTTACCGCGAATTGTTACGGCCGCTTCCGTCTTGCCCTTGACAAGCTCAGGAGGGACTCTGACGACGCGTCTGAAGAGTGGCGAGGGCACGTTCCGAGACTCCTGATCGAGGTTGATTGTTTCGAGAACCCTGCCGTCAAGCTTGACGTCGAACGTTCTGGGACCGAAATCGTTGGCCAGAAAGACGAGATACAGACAGATCGGTCTTTCGTCGGTTACCTTCATGTTGTATAAAACGTAGCCGTCCAGGGCGTCGCGCCAACGTCTTTCCAGACGTTCGCCAGAATTGGATTTTACCGCTTCCATCCTGTGCGATTTTTCCGACCATGGCAACCCGGCGAAAACGACGTCGAGCGTCATGTCGTCAAGCCTTTTCTCCTCGGCGTTACGCGCGCTAATCTTCTCTCTGTATTTCGCGTACTCGTCAGGGTTTGTAATACAACGGAAATAAACGACATAGCGACTGAAGTGAATCCGATTGAACGGTATCAGCTCAAGGTCGGGTCCGTCTTTCTGCCGGTAGAGGAGCGTCAGCGAGTCCGAATCTTTTTTCGAGACGCGCGCGGCGATTTCTTCAGGGACGCCCTGCAGAACAGGGGTAACTCGTTCTGGAACTGGAAGATCGCCAATGGTTTTGCGTTCCTGACGATACTCTGACTTGTCGAGAGGATAGACGTTGAGAGCCGTTCCCAAGACAATGGGCCCATACTGGAAGGAAACGTATTTCGTACTGGCCTTCAGATATTCAACCTGAAGACGGGGCGTAAACTCAATTGAAAGAATATCGCCGTTTTCCCAGTCGCGTTCGAGTGAAACATAGGCGTCGATATCATTGACCGGCTGTTCCTTGCCGTTAACCTTAACGACGAAGGAATCGTTTTCGACCCAGTAGGGTTTGCGAACGTTCAACTTAAAACGCGTCTGCTTCGGGACGTGAATCGTAAGAATTGAACTGTTATTATCCGGGAACGACGTTTCCTGCTCCAGTTCGATCCCTTTTTCTTTCCAGCAGAGCGTCGACGGAATGAACATGTTGACGTACAGATTGTCGTTTTCATGCGAGTAAACCATCTGAGCGAATTTCGCCGGCGCTTCAAGCCCTGTTCCGACGCAACACCAGAAAGAGTCATAAGGCGTTCCGTAAATGCGGTAATGCCCGGGACGCATCGACGTATAGTAAACAGCGACGCCTTCTTCTGGATTATAATTGGCGAGGATGTGGTTGTACAAAACTCGTTCGTAATAGTCGATTTTTTTCGGCGAACCGTCGAGACGGTAGAGAAGCTCTGTTAAACGCATCAGGTTGACTGAATTGCAGGATTCAGGTCCCCCGTATTGCGTGATCCGTTTTTCAAATTCGTTAGGAGGAAAGAAGTGTTCTCCCGTACTGTTGCCGCCGTTGACCCATGTGTGATTGTCGACGACGAGATTCCAAAAGAATTCGGAAGCGTCGTATAATTTTTCGTCGCCGCCGTATTCGTAAACATTTGCGAAGCCCGTGAACTTCGGAATTTGGGTATTGGCGTGAAATCCCGGGAGGACGTCGCGCTTTTCGGAGAGGGGAATCCACATCGTTTCATGATTGAGCTCGTTGGCCCAGTCAAGATATTTCTTATCGCCGGTGATTCGATAAACGTCGACGTACGATTCGTTGATTGAACCGTGTTCGCAGTCGAGAAGCTTTTGTATTTGTTCATGAGTTAATTTGTCGAGAACGTCCGTTCCGAACCAGTCAGCCAGAGCAACGAGGACCGGCCTTGCTTCTTCAATTCCGCAGCGTTCGTAGATCGCCGCCAGGCCAAGCATGACCTTATTCAAGACATAGACAGGCTCAAACGTGTCGTTGAGCGAACCGCCGCTGGCGCGAATATCCCCGGCGACGACCGCTTCGAAGACGTTGCGTCCCGTAACTTCAGCGAGCGCGTAACCGTCTCCCTGAGCTTCCTGACACTCTTTCAGTTCCGAAACGACATATCGAAGTCGTTCAAGAATCTTTTCGTCTCCGGTTGTTTCATACATCATCGACATAGACGACATGTAGAACCCGAGGATATGCCCCGAGAGACATCCGATTTTCATCATGGAATCGTCTGATTCCCAGAACGGATAAGGCGGAGCTTTGGGCGTCAAACCCGCTTCACGACGGAAACGGGAAAGAAGTCGATCGGGCTCGAGAGACAGGAGGTATTCGTGGTCCTTGTCCTGAATCTTTTTGAATTGTCCGTCGGTTATGCGAACGTCTTTGAGAGAAAAGAGTCGCATTTTTTCCTGATGAACCGGTTGAATCTGAGCATGAAGCGAATTAGGAGAGAAAAACGCTAAAGCGCATGCGACAACGCCGGTAAGAAGAACGCTGATTTGTTTCATTGGGTCGAAACTCCGCAGTTGAACCATAACTCGCTGAAAAAGTACGTGCGACGTCATTTTTCGAAGCGAAGGAAACTCAACGAGTGCGCCGGGACGGAAATCTTTCCGTCCTTGACTTCAAAGATTCTTTCTTCCGGAACGACGTTGTTTTCCTGTCCAACGTCGTTGTAGTCGTCTGGGGAGCGACCGCAGAGCACGGTCGCTTTGAGTTCGTTCGGCGTTTTGCCGATCAGCTCGTCAAGATTAAGCGCAATTTCTGCCTCGTTTTCAGGATCTTTATTGACAACGACGAGCGTGAACTTATCCTTTGCGTCGTTGCATGTAAGAACGAGATCAAGCTTTTGGGTTGATCGGCGACCGTCGGAGAGTATTTCCGAAGTGAATTCGACTGGAATATAGTCCTTTTCCAACAGATCGCTATAAAGCTTAAAAACGTAGAACGTCGTGCGCTTGACTATCCCCTCAGGATAAACGTACAACGCCCCGCGCGCATTGACGATTGGCGAGAAACACGCCATCGTGACGTCTTCGCTGTGACGAAGGCAGGAATTCAGAAAGCACGCGGAGAAGACCGCGTCTGCCATCGTGTAAACTGTGTTGTCGTCGTTGAGCTTTCGCGCGTCGAGATCGAGCGCTTTCGGGTTGCCTATGCCCGGATGATGCCAGCCTCGTAAGTTCCATTCGTCGAACGCGATCTTGACGCGTCCACGATTACCGGTGCGTTCCAGCATGTCGATCGTGTGCAGAATATCCTGCTCCGGATTTGCTGTTTTCATGATGCAGTCCATATAGGGCGCAGGCTTGTTGTTACGGTCAAGCCACGCCCAGTATCCGTGAATGGACACGTAATCGAGAAGATAGCCGGCTGTCTTGAGAAGCGGCATGGTCCAGTTTTCGTTCGGCAACGCGGCGGCGAGGAGTTTAATGTTCGGGTCCGTGTTGATCATGAGTTTGCCCGATTCTCGGACGAGGGGCCCCCATTCTTCGACAGATTTGGCGCCCATTTCGTGGCCGCCCCAGTTTTCGTTTCCGATACTCCAGTATTTGACGTTGAACGGTTCTTTATCTCCGTCGGCGATTCGTTTGCGTCCGAACTTGCCGACGTTCAGATTGCAATACTCAACCCAGTCGCTCATCTCTTCGGGAGTTCCGGTTCCTGCGTTTGTGCAGATGTACGGCTCCGCGCCGATCATACGACACCATTTGACGTATTCCGCCGTGCCGAAGG
Organism: uncultured Planctomycetota bacterium; assembly: GCA_902772705.1. GTDB lineage: Bacteria > Planctomycetota > Planctomycetia > Pirellulales > Thermoguttaceae > RUG369. Next base: position 10,318 of record CACYBR010000239.1, on the reverse strand, counting down.
TGTTGGGATCCTCGACATGCCACGCTTTGTCAAAATAAGGTTGACGCTCGGGTCCGACCCCGTTGATCCAGTGATACGCCGAGACGAAGCAGCCTCCCGGCCAGCGAACGATTGGAACGTGGAGTTCGCGAAGAGCTTCGACGACGTCTTGGCGGAATCCGTTTTCGTCGGAGAGAGGAGAGCCGGGTTCAAAAACGCCGCCGTAAATCTGGCGATGAAAATGCTCGATAAACTGTCCGAAGATCATTCGGTTGTATTCAATCGGCGTCGCGTTATCAAGAAGCGTGAGCGTGTTTTTTTCGGTAGGGACAAATCGATCCGTCTGGTAGATATAATCGACCTTGATATGTCCCCAGTTTCCGCCCGCTTTTTTATCGAAAATTACGATCTGCGCCTTCTTTCCTGAAAACTCTTTGACGTCCCAGACACGGGGTTCAAGTCCTTCATGTCCTACTTGGGGCACGTTAAAAAGACCCGTTTCTGTTCTGACCGTTTCCCCTTCGACAATCAGACTGACGCCTGTTTCTCCGGGAAAACTACCGCCGCCAATATGGAGGACGATCTGGTTGCGTTCGATCGTGAATTCAGGGGAAGCGAGCGTTCCCGTCGCGTCGTCGCCGTTTGGTACAAAGGTATTGACCAGTTTTTGGCCGTGATATCCAAAAACCGGTCCCATGCTGATCATTCTGTAACCTGCGATCGGCGCGTTTTCAAACGCGTTGCCGACGGCGGTCCAACCTTCATAATCGGTTCCTTCAAAGTCGGCTATCAAAATCGTTGGACGCTCCTGCGTCTGAGCGGAGGAGGCGTTCGTTACGAAAGTCAGAATAAGAAACGCCGACAAAGTCAAAAGAGTGGATTTGAAGGAGTTTTTGACACTTTCCAAAAGCATGCTCTGAGTTTGCATGGATGTTTTTCCTTACGGAAGAGAATCTTGCGTCCAGAAACGGAGGTTTTTTTCATCGTGAAAACGTCCGTATGCCGAGAGGTCGTTCGACGCATGGCAGGCGCGGACGTCTGACGATTTTGCGCAAAACAATACCGTGAACGCGCGCTTAAAGACGCGTTGGACTGTAAAATTTCAAAAGGAAAGCAAAACTTTCGTCAAAAGCTACCGCTCTCCAGAAAAACAATATACCAGAGCGACAGACTGAAGTCAAAAATAATTACAGCAGAGCGCGACTTCGTCTGGGCGATGAAGACGTTTCAAACTTCGGAGGACGCCTGCTTGACGCACCGTGCGACAAAGCTCGCGAGATTCACAGGAACGGCGTTGCCAATCATCTGCTCGATTTCCGTTTTAGCGCCAGTCCATTTGAAATCAGCGGGAAAGGTTTGGATCATGGAACGTTCCTTGAACGTCAGCACGTGGAGAGCCTTTGAAACGGGACAGGCGTCGTGAGGATGACCGGGGTATCCGTCGGGAACAGGACGATTGACGCCTCTCATTGTTGGCGCGGGCTCGTCAATTGAGAAGACGGCGCGACGGGAATAGTTTCTTGGGTGACGATAATAAAACTGGAAATCAAGCGAGTCGCCAAAGTAGTCCCGAAGCGTCATCTGCTTCTTTGCGAGATTATGACGGAATATTTCCTCCGCGAATCCGTCTTTCTGATTCGTCATTCCGAAACAAATAAAACGTTTACGCTTCTGAGGAACGCCGCAGAGAGACGCGTCCAGCACGACTTCAGTGAGCCCATAACCGGCGGCTTTGAAGGTCTGGCGCGCCTTCATATAAGCGGCGCTTTTTCGCGCACGGTCCACGTTTTCCATCACAAAGCATCGCGGTTTGAGCTCCGAAACAAGCGTGGCGTAGCTGTCGGTAAGGCTTGCGCGTTTGTCTTCGATCCTCTTGCCGGCGTGGGAAAAATCCTGACATGGGGGACCGCCGACGACGAGTTCCGGTTCAAAAGGCTTGAGCGCTGCTACCGCTTCGTCAATGTTGGAAAGATCCGTTTGAAAAACAGGATGTGCGAAGTTAAGACGATAACACTTAGCGGCTGCTTCCCAATATTCAAACGCCGCGACGACTTCGAAGCCTTCCTTCTGAAAACCGAGAGAAAGTCCCCCGCAACCCGCAAACAGATCGACCGTTCTCAAGTGTTTCTCCCTTTGTTCCGTAAAGAGCGTGTGAAAAACAGATCGCCTGCCTATTCGCCTGATGATTCAATCGTTTCCGATTTCTGTTCGCTGGGCGATTGGGAGCTGTCTTCGTTTGAGCTTTCTATAGACGCGTCCTCTGAGGTTTCCGAGGGTTTGATCTCAAATCCAAGCTCTTTGAGCCAGGCGTCGACGTCGGCGCCAACCTTGTCGCGATCATTCTGAGCGTCCTCTCCCAAAACGGCGAGTCCTTTAAGAATACTGCAGTACGGATAGATGTTTGCAAGTCGGTAGTCGAATCTGGCGAGTTCGCTGCCCGCGTGTGTACTGAAGGGGATGAGCTTTTTACCCTGTAGCTCATTGTCTTCGAAGAAGGAGTACATGATCATCGGCCAGTCGCCCCACCAGACAGGAGAGCCAATGAAAACGACGTCATACTGGGAGAAATCCGGGGCAGGCTTGAGATACTCGGGACGTCCTCTTCCATCCTGTTCTTTTTTGGCTAACTCAGCCAGTTGCTTATAATCGAGATTATATTTGTCAACCTTCGGCTTGATTTCATATAAGTCGGCGCCCGTTTTTTTCGAGATCATTTTTGCAACGATCGCGGTGTTGCCTTCGACAATGCGCCCGACATGGAACTGATCGCCTGCTCGTGAGAAAAAGACGACAAGCGCCTTATCCGTCGGTTCAACCTGAATAGTTGTTTCTTCTTCGACGGACTCCTTCGAGTCAGGCTCCGTTTTCCTGCAACCGAGGAGAACGAGCGACATGATCAGAAAAAGAGAGACGAGCGAGCGAGGTTTCATCGAGAACTCCCGAAACTATTGGAACGTCAGACGTTGTTAGCGACTTTTTGCGGGCTTCCCATTTTGGGAGAAGCGTTGCAACGATCGCGCCTATTGTACCGCAAACGAAGAAGACGACAATGTAGTCGGGCAAGACTCGAACGGGCGATCGTCATAGTCTATCTAAGAAGGCGACGGCCGCTTTCCTGGAGAGAGAGTCGGGAAACTTCCTTTGGATGAACGCGTAAATTCCATATGAGAACACTCCGAGTCCGGCCAGCGCCCAAAGCGTTTTTCCTGTTTGTTCGCCGGGTAGCTTGCGAACGAGACCTCGCCAATAGCCTCCCGCGCGTAGTCCCATAAGGACGAAACGCCAGTAAGCGAGAAGCAGATGAATTTTGCGGGTAGACTTCGCCGGAAACTCTATTGGGAAGAAAGGGAAAACAAACATTGAAACGACGATCCCGCTCAAAATCTGAAGGGATTTTGCGACGAGCGTCGCGAAAACAACTGTTGTTCTACAAACTCGCGCAATGGAGCAATTGCCTCTGAAGACGGCTTTACTCAATGCGCGAGCGACATAATGACGTCCAATCGCCAGCCCAGCGACGACGATTCCCGCAATCTCATGAAACAGTTCCGCCGCAGGCGGCGTAGCCCATGAGAAAAACGACAATCATTGACATAACGACGTCGAGCGACGTTCCGGAAAATATTTTGACACAGGCAATTCTTTCGACAGTTTTCATTCGCTTTTTGCGAAGATGATCGCGGCTTCGTCGACGACGGCGAGCGCGTTGAGCGAGCGCGGATAGCCAACGTACGGAACGCACTGTGAAACGATCTGATAGAGGAACGGTTTGTCGTTGCCAAGCTTCATGTTGGCAAGCGCATGGGCTTTGAGCTGCGGTTCGCATCCGCCCTGAGCGTAAATGAAACAAAAAGTAATCATTTCACGCTGACTAGCCGTGAGGCCGTCGCGAGTATAGTAATCGCCGAAGCAGTTGTCCGCGAGCCACTTGTTGATAAGAGCGCGATCTTGAGGGCCGTTTTTCCAGTTTTCTCGGAGTTGTTCGCCAAAAAAATCGATCTGAATCTGATTGCCTTTGGCGAGTCGGTTCTCCTCCGTCGTTGTTTCCTGATCCTCAAGAGGAAGCATGACGCCGCTCATGTCAAAAATAGCGTTCATAACCTTGAGGAAAGGAAAGACTCGTCCCATTCCGAGGTACGCCGTCGCCTGATAGACGATTTCGCGCGCTTCAATTGGCGTTACGTCCATCTTGAGCGCGGCTGGGAGCATTAAGTGAAATTCGTCGATTCCCTGTAATCCGAGTAAAACGGAAAGAATCGCCATGAAACGCGTTTTTTCGTCCAGCGCCTTCTGTCCTTCGGCAAGCGGCGCGTTAATGACTTCGTCGTAAGCGAAGTTGTTAAAACGCGCCATGAACTGAGGATCTGTCTTTTCGAGCTGAGAGACGAATCCAGGGAACAATTTTGCTCGGTAATTTTGGGAAAAAGACGAATCAGCCATGGGCGCTCCTTGTCGTGGAAAAATGAAACTTTATGCGCTGGCGTCAGAGAAAGACTCTCTGATAAAGCGCGTTATGGAAGCTTATTGTAAGACTCGTCGTCAACTGGTTCCAACCATTCGTTTGAAACGTCCTCTCCTGGGATTGATATTGCGATGTGGGAGAACCACTTGTCTTTTTTGGCGCCATGCCAATGTTTAATCTCTGCCGGGATATAGACGGTTACGCCTGGTTTTAATTCGACGGGATCCTTTCCCTCTTCCTGATACCAGCCTTCGCCGGCTGTACAGATCAAGAGCTGACCTCCGTCCTTTGACGCATGGTGAATATGCCAATTATTGCGACAACCAGGTTCAAAAGTTACGTTGGCGACTGGCAACGGGCAATCCTGAGGTACGATGGATTTGAGATAGGAATTGCCGATGAAGTATTTGGCGTACTCGGTGTTTAAAGCGCCCTGGCCAAAGACGTTTTCTTTGTCAAAGTCCGTCTTGTCGTTTGAGACGTTTTTGACGGCGGCAGCGTTCTGAACGACGGCTTTTTTTTCGGGAACGGTCGCTTTCTTGATTTTCAAATCGTCCAGCCATTTAGAAACGGATTCTTTCGTCTTTTGACGATCTTTTTGAGCGGTGGAACCCGTTATTGCGAGCCCTTTGAGTACTTTGCTCTTCGGACAAGCCTTCTGAAGCTTCTTGTCAAAGGCTGAAAGGCCGCTGCCTTCATGGGTGCAGAAAGGCGCGAGCTGTTTGCCGGCAAGATCGTTTTTTTCAAAGAAAGAATACATGATCATGGGCCAGTCGCCCCACCAGACGGGAGCGCCAATGAAGACAACGTCATAATTCTTGAGGTCAGGAGCCTTGCCGACGTATTCAGGGCGCGCTTTTTTACTCTGCTCCTTTTTGGCGTAATCCGTGAGCGCGTCGTAAGACTTGGGGTAAACGTCTTCCTTTGGTTTGACCTCGAAAAGGTCCGCTCCGGTTTGATTGGCGATTTCTTCCGCGACCAGCGCCGTGTTCCCCTTTGTGATATTCCCGACGTTATACTGTTCGCCCGTGCGTGAGAAGAAAACGACGAGAGTCCTGCTTTTAGAGACGGTCGACGTTTCCTCCGCCTTGGCGGAGGCGTTGCAAGCAACAACGCCGATAAGAACGATGGCTGCCGAAAAGAGAGACCCAAAGACGTTATGATTTTTTTTCATCGTTTGTTCTCCGGTGTTGGTTTAGTCTTTAAGGTTTAGAAGCGCCTGGGAACGTTCAAGTCTGACGCCGAGGCGTTGAGTTCAAATGAACGAAATCGTGTCGGCGAGCTCATGGGAATCCTGCACGGTCGAGGTCCTACTCCGCGATTCGGACGTCCTCATACCCTCTCCGAACAAGCGTAACTTCTGTTTGGTTCAGGACGCGAGGACCGTTCAGAGTTGTCTTGATCCCATATTGACATGAATTCGAGACGACGTCAATAACCACACGCTCGTGGAAAAGAGAGATTTTGTCAAAGGAGAAGGACGTAGTGAAAACAATACCTGACGACAAATGGAGAAAAGTTGGAAAATTTCCTCTGCGTCAACCTGCGCATGGTGAACAACGACGTCACCGGAGGTCAGAATCGTTCTTATTCAGACCTCCAAACCTGCGATGACGACGTTGAAACGCAATAATCCCTTCTTTGAGAATTTCGGGGGTAAAATCGGGCCAGAGCACGTCGGTGAACCATAGTTCGGCATAACTGAGTTGCCACAGCAGGTAGTTGCTGAGCCGCTGTTCGCCTCCCGTTCGGATAAAAAGGTCCGGATCGGGGGCGTCGCCGTCATAGAGGCGTTTAGCAATCAGGTTTTCGTCGACGAGCTTTTCCGCAGAATCGACGCCAGCGGTTTTGAGCGCCGCGTCGCGCTTTTCGGGATCGAGCATCTCGCCGACTATCCTGCGGACTGCGTCGACAATCTCCTGACGCGCGCCATAGTTGATCGCCAGCGCCAGCGTCAAGCCAGAATTAGAAGCCGTGAGACGGATCGTTTCGTCCATCTCTCTCAAGGTTTCGACCGGCAGACGATCGCGCCGTCCAATCACTCGCAGACGAACGTTGCTTTTCATGAAGGTCGGACGCTGCTCAATCATGTATTCTTTGAGAAGCGCCATGAGAGCGTTGAGTTCTTCCTCGGGACGTTTCCAGTTTTCGTTGGAGAAACAGTATAAAGTCAGGCGTTCGACTCCGAAATGAATCGCCGCGTTGACAACGTCTTCCAGAATCGACGCGCCCTGAATATGCCCACGATATCTGGGAAGGCCTCGTTTTTGAGCCCAGCGACCATTGCCGTCCATGACGATCGCGATATGGCGTGGAATTGGACCTTCCGGAACGTCTGGCATAACAATGTTGGACTTCATGGATTTTTCTCCATATGCTTTGAGCGTTACGTGCTAACGCCAAATTTGTAAAAACGATAACGTTGCGTCGCTGAAACGATGTGAACGCGGCGAGCAATGAACGTGAAAAAGCGCCGCTTCCAAAGGGAAACCGCGCTTTTCATTGACAATTCTACAGCTCGACGCGGCGTGAATCGTCAGTCGAAGGAACGGATCCAAATATTGCGGAAACGGACTGGACAACCATGACCGCTCAAGACAATCGGTCCTTTGCCCTTGGGGTTTGGACCCGGGAGATTGAAGTGATTGGTAGAACCGTAGATTTCCGTGTTGTTCTGGACCATAATTCCATTCTGGACAACCGTCACGCGTGGGGAAGCGATCTGCTGATCGCCGTCGAATTTCGCGGGCGTGAAGTAGATATCGTAGGTTTGCCAGTTGCCAGCAGGGGTGCACGCGTTAACGAGCGGCGGGGTTTGACCATAAACAGAACCGCAGGCGCCGTCTGGATAATTGTTGACCTTGAAAGAATCGAAGACTTGGATTTCGTAAGCGCCAAGGAGCGAAACGCCGTTGTTTCCCTGATTACCCCAGTCGCCTTCGAAATTTGCGGGAGAGAGCCACTCGAGGTGAAGCTGAAACGCGCCGAACTTTTCTTTCGTTTTGAACGCGCCTTCGGTACACTCGATCGTACCGTCGACAATTTTCCATTTGGTAGGTTCCCATGCGTCCGTGTTCGAGCCGTCGAAGAGAACCGTCGCGTCAGGGGGCGCGGGCTGGAAATAAGTCGGAGGCGTCGGATTGATTTTTTTCGGAATAGGTCGACTCGGGTCGTGAACGCGGAATTCACTCCACGGTTGTTTGGGCGAGTCGGCGTAACCGTAGGATTCGTTTTCGTTCTTTGGAACAACGAGATCGTGCGCAGAGGCAACGGCGCTCAGGAGAACGGCGGAACCGAATCCGAGCGCAAGAAGGGAACGAACAAGGCTGTTTTTATTCATGACAGGTTCCTTATGATAGGTGGTAAGGCTCGCTTTGGACGTAACGTTCAGTCGTGGGAGCGACGAACGTCGACGCTACTGCGGTGCGCGGTAAGACCTTCGACGGTAGATATTCGCCAGACGTCGTCCGCGAGCAGATCGAGGCCTTCCTGCGTGAAGTGAAGGAGACTGTTGCCGCGGAGAAAATCATTGCAGGTGAGACCGCTGGCGAAACGAGCGGAACCGCTTGTCGGGAGGACGTGAGAGGGACCGGCTGCGTAGTCGCCAAGCGCCACGGGGGTAAAGTTGCCCATGAAGATTGCGCCAGCGCACATGATCTTGTCCGCGAGCGCTTCCGCATTTTGCGTGGCGATGTGAAGGTGTTCGGGCGCGATGAGGTTCGTCCAGTAGCAGGCGTCGTCTTCATTCTCTGTAAGGATAACGGCGCCGAAGCTGGCAAGCGCCTGACGCGCCAGATCGCCTCGTTCGATTTCGTCGAGCGCTTTGTCGATTTTTTCAAGCGCGCTACGCAACGTTTCTTCGTTCCAACCAATGAGAATACTGGAACCGGGCGCGTGTTCCGCCTGAGCAAGAATATCGTAAGCGGTATAGTCTGCGCGGGTCGAGTCGTCGACAATCACGACGACCTCGCTGGGACCGGCGATCGAATCAATGTCGACATTGCCGTAGACCGTTTTCTTCGCGAGCGCGACGAACATGTTGCCCGGTCCTACGATCTTGTCGACTCGAGGGACGCCCTCGACTCCATACGCAAAGGTTGCGACGCCCTGCGCGCCGCCCATGCGGTAGACTTCCGTGACGCCAAGACGCGCGCATGTTGCGAGCAGGTATTTGTTATAGGAACCGTTCGGGGTCGGCGGCGCCATGACGGCGATTTCTTTGACGCCCGCGACCTGCGCAGGAACGACCGTCATGAGAACGGTGGACGGATAGGCCGCGGCGCCTCCTGGCACGCAGACGCCGACGCGACGCAACGGAAGATAGCGCTGGGCGAGCCACCCTCCGGGCCGTTCGATACGAATTGTTTTATGGAGAATCGCTTTCTGAAACGTTGAAACGTTATTCCTGACGGAGTCGACCGATTTGAGAAATTCCGGTTCAACTTCCGCCAGCGCGGCGTCGAAGTCTTCCTGAGGAACACGGAGTTGGTCCGCCGCGAGGGGCGCATGGTCGATTCGCGCGGAATAATCGAGAAGCGCCGGCAGTCCTTTTTCGGCAATGTCGGCGCAGATTTTCTCGACGACCTCCTGCGGCGTGAGAGGCGCTCCGAAGGTTTCGATCGTGCGACGTTTTCCAGCTTCACTGACAATGTTGCCTTTAAGGCTGAGCTTTTTTCGGAGGGCGTCGATCTTTGATTTGACGTCGTCTTTTCGCGCGTCTATCCAGTCGATTTGAAGCGAGGTTTGACCCATTTTCCAACCCTTTCTTTTAAACCATCGGCGCGCCGCTCTCGGCAGACAAACGGACAATTTGGCGCCACCCGCGTTTTTAACCGTATTTTACAACGTCGCCTGTCGATAGTAAAATATATACTCACGCGTTTTTTTGTCGAGCGATAGGCTCCTTGTTTTTGCCGAAATATTAGGACGAAAAAACTCTTCCGGACGCGGCGGCGTTCTTAAACGTGAACTCCGACCAATCCCAGAAGATTGCATTTAATGGTTTTGAAGCGAAAGACCTGTCGATGAAGGATAATTGTTTTAAAGTTCGCTGTCCCTCGTGCGAGACGCTCTTTGAAGTCACGGAGCCCGAGTTGGTCGGTCAGATCGTCGCATGCCCAAAGTGCGGCGGCATGATGATGATTGAACCGATTGACGAACAGGTCGACCCTAAAACAGACGACGAAACGACTTCTGATTTGTCGACGGAAAATGGCCCAAATCCGCTCGAGGCCGTCGCCGACGTTCCTGCGATTGGCGACGACGTCAACGGCGCTGAAGAGGATGTGGTTGAAACGGCGCCGCCAGTAAAAAGGGATGGCGTTCGGCTTCATCTGGCCGCGAGCGGGGTAATCTGCGCGCTGATTGCGTTTCTTTGTTTCGGATTTATTAAGGCATATCGAGCGACTCCGAAGACGAACGCGCCTGTTGGAGTTCCGACGAACGTCGCTTCCGATTCTCGCGAACCGCCGTCTGAAGGAACTCAGACGGAGACCGTGACTGACGATCTGAAAACGGACGACGAATTGGACGCGTTCCAAGACGAGCCCTCTCTCTCCCTTGACGCAAATGTAAGCGGCGTCGACGAATTTGGCGCCGGCGACGTCCTCGATTCCTCTGGTCGGAATAACGACGACGAGACGCGCCTCAAGGAAACGCTCGAGCCCCGGAACGATTCAATGGAATCCGAAGCCGGGGACGAAGAGCGGGACTCTGAGACGGAGGAGAACGTGGGCGTTGAGGACGAATCTCATGGGGGCGCCGACGAATCCTTAGAGGCCGTTGACGGTGAAACGATGGAGGACGCGACTGAATCTGACGTCGAAATCGCGGCCAACGACGATATTCCTGAAGACGACGATATTCCTGAAGACGACG
>CACYBR010000238.1 GCA_902772705.1 uncultured Planctomycetota bacterium | reverse complement strand
GGCAATCGATCGTTTCGTTTGACAGCGCAGGACGCCGAGCGGGACGAACCGGTTTTTTAGCGGGGGCAGGGCGTTCTTCGGTTTTCGAGCTCGCGGGGACGGCTACCGGTTTCGGGGGCTCTTCGCGTGATTTTTCCGGGCTGGGAATATCAACGAGAACTTTTTCAGTTTTCGGCGCGCGTTTTCTGGCGCCGCCGCGCTTGGGAGTGGCAGAGGGGCTTTCCGGAGTCTCGCGCTCGTTGACGACGACGGTCGCGTCGTCGGCGATCTTCTCGTCAGGTTGGGCCTTTGCGTTTTTGCGAACTTTCGTCCTGGTCGCAGACGTCTCTTCCGCAGACTGGGCGGACTGAGCGTCAGGTTGCGACGCGGCTCTCTTACGACCTCTTTTCGGAGCGGCGTCGGCGTCGGGTTCCGGCAACGGCTCTGTTTGCGTCTTTTTAGCGGATCGAGACGATTTCTTCTCAGCGGGTTTCTCTTCAGGCGCGGCGTTCAGGAGAGGATACTCCGGTTCTTTGTCAGCGCGCTTGCGCCTTGTTTTTTTCACGGCAGTCGCGCCCTCGTCGGGCATGGTCTGTATCTCCGCGTTCTTCGTCTTCTTCATGCGCGGTTTTTTTACGGAGTTCTCCGGCGAATTCGGGGATTCGGCGGTCTGAGCGGCCTTCCTCATCGCGTCTGCGACTGTTTCTTTCACGCTTCTTCTGCCGCCGGAGTTTGCCTTTGCTTTACCAGTGGACTTGGCGAGCTCCTCAGGTTCGCGGCTGGTTTCGACCTTGACCGGTTCTGCCGCGCCTTTCGACTTCGATCTGGTTTTTACGGTTTTCTCCTCAAGGGGAGGAAGAACTTCGGCGCGCTTCTCCTTCGTGGTTCGGGACGCTCTTTTTACGGTCGGCTTCGCAGACTCGGCGACTTTTCTGGTTTTGGCGGTTCGCCTGGAAGCGGCCTGCTCCTCTGAAAAGAGGAGAAGCGTTTCGTCTTTCGCTTTTGCGGCGTCTTTGGACTTAGAGGCCGCCCTTTTACGTGTCTTGCCAGCGTTGGCGACGTTTTCCGACGCGGCGGAACCAGCGTACGGCGGTTGTTGGAGAATGAGCTCGCGCAGTTCCGACTTGCTCAGACGGCGCCAATTACTCAATTTGAGCGATTCTGCAATCGCGACCAGATCTTTAAGCTTCAGACTATCGAGGGACTGGGCGTTTGTCATTTCTACCTCCGACCAGACGTGAAACAGGCGCGCCGAACAATGACGCTTAAACTCTGTCGGGGCTAAATCGTCGCCTACGGAACGTTCGAGTAGACGCTTCAGATTTAGACTCCTGCACACGCTTAGCCACTATATATTCTTGCCCGATTATACATCAAAACCGGTCCATTTTCAACTCTCATTTTGTCTATTTTATCTATTTTTATCTTATTTCCGCCGGTTCTTCTTGCTCTGTCGATTGAGAGACGACCGCCGAATTATCGAGTTTCGTCGCGTCAGGACGTCGCGCGGCGGCTCGTCGTCCGTTTTTTTTGGCGAGAAAGTTGAAAAGGCTTTCTCAACGCCGTATAATTGAGGTCAGCGCGAAGGTCGCGTCTTTTTGGTACAAAGTCGTCATGGAAACAACAGGCGCCCTGATCGGCGCGGAAACAAATCATTGGTGCAGTATGTTACGTTGGCGTCTGCTTATAGGAATACCGCTTGTAGCGCTGATTGTTTTCTTCTGCTGGCTTGACGCGATCGCGCCGGTCCCCGGACTCGTTTTGATGCCGTTTTTTCTGGTTTGCGTGTATTTCCTCTGCAAGGAGATTCTGCATCTGCTCAACGCCGGCGGAATTTATCCGAGGCGGTCGACAATTTACGTCGGAGTCTTCGGAACGATCGTTCTCTGCTGGTTCGCATGTTGCAACTCCATGCCGTACATTGCGAATATCGAGCGCACCGTGCTCGACGCGTTCCAGTCAGAGACGACAGCCGGCGATTATTCCGGCGGTCACGAAGCTTCGACTGACGCCGTCGCGGAGGCGCGTCATGAGAACGACGAGGCGCTCGCCGCCGCGGCTAAGGCGCTCGAAACGGCGGAGAGAGCGATTGAGGCGGCCCGTAAACGCGCCGCTGATCGCAACGACGCGATTTCCGACGGATCCAGTCCCGGACCGTCTCTTGGCAAGAAAGCCGGTCGTCCTGCGTCGGACGCGTCAGCGAGCAACGCCGTCGAGTTTTCGGAAGGGCAGGAGTGGAAGACCGCCGCGTACGCCTGCGTGCATATCCTGCTCGCGATTGCGTTTGGCGTTCTCATCGCTTTTGTCGGCGAGATGTTACGCTTCAAGCTTCCCGGCGGGCATATGATCAATCTCAGCGGCGCGGTCTTTGCGATCGTCTATATCGGACTGCTGGGGTCCTTCATGGTGATGTTGCGCGTCGCGTACGGGATCATGGCGGTCTTTTCGATGGTGCTTATAACGAAGATGTGCGACATTGGCGCGTATACCGTCGGGCGATTGATCGGACGTCATAAGATGGCGCCGAGCCTGAGTCCCGGCAAGACGATTGAAGGCGGGATCGGGGGCATGTGCTTTGCCGTGCTCGCGGCGTGGTTCTCGACCGCGGTTCTTTTCCCCATGGCGACAGGGGTTCCCTCCAAGACGACCTGGGTTGGCGTCGTCGTCTATGGACTTGCCGTCGGTCTTTCGGGCGCGCTCGGGGACCTTGCCGAATCGCTGATCAAGCGAGACGTGAGTCGTAAGGATTCCGGGGTGAACGTGCCCGGCTTCGGCGGGTTCCTCGATATCTTTGACTCGTTGCTGGTAGCCGCGCCGGTCGCGTTTGGACTTTGGGCGTTCCACGTCGTTGTTTGACGCGACGCTTTACTCGTGACGCCGCAGGGCGCGGCGTATTCTTTAACCTTGTCAGGAGAAGAAGATGACTTCCAAGATAATCGTCCGTCTCAAGAAAGAAAGCGACAACGAAGCGGTCGCGATTCTTATTCGCGATTCGCTCAACGTCTGGTATCGAGAGCATTTTGGAATCAAAGAAGTCGTTCCATCGGTCGCCGCGTCCTCCGTTTTTACGCGGGTCTACGACGAACTCGATCCGAACTGTTGCGTCGTTGCCGAAGACGCCGAGACGGGCCGGCTTGCGGGGTCTTGCTTTTTCCATCCGCGTCCGACTCATGTCTCGCTGGGGATCATGAACGTCGCGCCGGAATACTTTGGCCAGAAGGTATCCTCGAAGCTTCTTGCGTATATCGTCGACGTTGCCGAACGCCGCAATCAGACGCTGCGCCTTGTTTCTTCCGCGATGAATCTCGACTCCTTTTCGCTCTATAATCGCTTCGGTTTTGTTCCTCGCGTGATGTTTCAGGATATGACCGTCGCGGTACCGGAGGAGGGTTTCCCCGTCGACGCGCCTGAAGGAACGCTCGTTCGGGAAGCGACCCTTTCCGACGTCGACGGGATCGTCGCGCTTGAATCTTCCGTCTACGGGATAGAACGAGCGAAGGATTATCGTTACTTCATCGAAAATCGCGCGGGAATATGGGGCGTGAGCGTTCTCGTTTCCTCCGCGAACGGCGAGATTCTGGGCGTGATGTGCTCCGTGAACGATCCCGGCAGCGCCATGGTCGGTCCGGGGGCGACGCGGACCGACGAACAGGCGGCCGCGCTCATTCGCTACGAACTCAACCGTTATCGCGGCGCGTGGTCGCCGGTCTTTCTCATTCCGACCGACGCGGTTGAATTGCGCAAGGCGATGTATTCGCTCGGCGCGGTCAACACGGAGACGCACGTCGCGCAGTCACGCGGTCCCGTCGGCCCCAAACAGGGCGTGGTGATACCGTCTTTTATGCCTGAGACCGCATGAAAGACGCTTTTTCGTTTCTTTCGAGCCCATTGCCATGACGGCGGAAGATTTGAACGCGTTTTTCTGGCGAGTTAACGGGCTGCGTTACTATCCGCAGTCTGCGTATTTTCGTCGCGAATTCGGCGCGCCGGTGCGAAAGATAAGCGTCGACGCGCATTTCTCATGCCCCAATATCGACGGAACGGTCGGGTACGGCGGCTGTATTTTTTGCGACGCGCGAAGCTTCAGTCCCGGACGCAGGTTTGGGATCGAAGATATCGACGCTCAGATCGACGACGGAATCGTCCAGTTGCGTCGTCGCTTTGACGTCGACAGGTTTATCGCGTACTTTCAGCCGTCGACGAACACGCACGCGCCGGTCGAAACGCTTGAACGCGTCTATCGCGTGGCGCTTCGTCGACCCGAGATTGTGGGTCTGGCGATCGGCACGCGGCCCGACGCGGTCGGCGAGCCCGTGTTGACGCTTCTGGAGAAGCTTGCGCGAGAAAAATGGCTCGTTCTTGAGCTCGGACTACAGTCTTCCAAGGACGAATCGTTGCGTTTCATCAATCGCGGACACGATTACGCCTGTTTTGTCGACGCGGTCGCGCGCGCGAAGCGGCATGGGCTTCGACTTGGCGCGCATCTGATCCTTGGACTGCCGGGCGAAACGCGAGAGGACAACTTGCTCACGGCGCGTCGAGTCGCGGCGATGAGGTTTCATTCCGTCAAGTTGCATAATCTTTATGTCGTGCGACGCGCTCCGCTTGCGGATATGTGGCGCGCCGGCAAGGTCGCGATTCCCACCCTTGAGGAGTATGCCCGGCTTGCCGCCGATTTTCTGGAAGTTCTGCCGCCGGACACTGTTGTCGAAAGGCTCGCGGGAGAAGCGACGGACGATTTTTTGATCGCTCCCGAGTGGACCGCGAAGAAACACGCGGCCCGCAACGCGATTGATCAGGAGCTGCGACGTCGCGGCAGCTGGCAGGGTAAATTCTTTGATCCCGACTGGCGTGACGAAAACTAAAAAAGTTTTTTCATCTTGTCCAGACGACTCGTTTTTTTCCCGTTGAAACGGATTTTCCTCTCAGGTTGCGCGCGTTTTTTCTAAGATGATGTTTAAGTCGCTTGAGGAATCTGACGATATTGACAGTGATTATCTGTTTTTACGGATAATTCAATCGTGAAAAAGATCCTGAAAAGGACTCTTTTGACGAGGTCTACTCGGATACCGGAACTTAACGGGGACGGAACGGCTGTAAATTATGTCCGACAGGCCGAATTGATAGAGTTTGATTCAGGAAGTCGGGTTTTGCGCTACGCCGTCATGACGACTACGCGCGCGCGAAACGGGCCATGATGATACAACCCCAGACGCAAGGACGCCAAAAATGAGAAAAACAGGAAGACGCGCATTCTTTGCGCAGGCGCTGTCGCTGATCGTTGTCGGGGCGTTAGGAGGAGTTGGAACCGCGTATGGCGGCTCTGGCTCCGAATTTCTGGACTCGGACTGGATCAAGGCTGAGCTCAGAGTCGCCACGCAAGAGCAGGCAGCCTATGTCGACGACGTCGTCGACAAAGCAAAGAATGGTATTTTGCCGGTTAAGATCTTGATTACGGCGTATCGCTATGCGATGCGACATAAGGTCGGTCGACGACCTTACTACTTTAAGATCTGTGTTGAGCAACTGGCCAAAAAGGCAGGGCTGAAGATCACTTTCTTGTCGTTCTAAGTCTGGATGAAAACGCTCGTCTCTGACTTGCGTTTGCCCCAAGTTAGAGAAACGCCGCAACGGAGCCTCGGTTCGTTGCGGCGTTTCTCATTAACAGATTTCTGGCGTCAGATTGCCAACGTCCCGGTTCCAGCGGGTTCGTCGTTGGTTTATTTCTTTTCGATCTCAGGAATATTCGAGCGGATATAGTCGGCTCTGAGCCTTTCTTCGAATTCGTCGTCTTTTTCGCGCGAGACGGGAACGTTCATGAGTCTTTTCAAGTGCGACGGCTGGATATGCAGAAACAGGTCGTCGACGAGTTGAATCGGAATTTGTTCGAGCAATCCCAGTCTCACGCCCAGACGAAGGCTTGAAAGGTGCGTCATCGCTTCTTCCATTGACATCGTGCGCGCCATCTTGAGCAGTCCCATCGCGCGGAAGCAACGGTCAAGGACTCCTTCACGATTGCGCGCGAGCATCGTCGCGCGCGCCTTGCGCTCGTATTCTACGAGACTGGGGACAACTCCGCAGAGTTCGTCGACGATTGATTCTTCCGAGACTCCAAGCGACGTCTGGTTGCTAACCTGAAAGAATTCGCCAAGCGGACGCGAACCCTCCCCGTAGAGACCGCGGACGCTCAGATTGAGCTTTTGCAGACCTCGCAACGCCTTCGCGATCTCGCCCGTTTCCACGAGTCCCGGAAGATGCAACATGACGCTTGCGCGCAGACCCGTCCCGACGTTCGCGGGACTTGCCGTCAGGTATCCGAGCGTGTCGTCGAAGGCGTAGGTCAGTTCTGATTCGAGCTTGTCGTCGAGCGCGTTGACGCGATTCCAGGTTTCAGGAAGCGCGAAACCGCCCGCGGTCGCCTGAAGACGCAGATGGTCTTCCTCGTTAACCATGACGCTGAATTCTTCTCGGTTATGAAAGAGGAGCGCGCGCGGACGTTTCGAATTGACAAATTCCTGACTCACGAGTTGACGTTCCATAAGGAAAATGGCGTCGTCGTTCGAAACGTCGGCGAAGTCAAGACAGGTCGTTTCCGACGGTCGGAAGAGTTTCGCCATGACGCTGAGAACCGAGCTCTTGAGATTATCAAGGTCGAGGTCGGTCGCTTTGCCGACGAAACTGTAGCCGTCGAGATTACGCGCAAGGCGTATTCGGGAGGAAATCACGACGTCGGAGTCCTTGCCGCCCTCCTGGAGCCAGGCGCTTTGCATTTGCGTCAAATCGTCAAGTTTCACGATGATCCTTCTACTATGAACAAGACGCGCGGACGTCGCCGCGCGCCCATCGGGCCTGTTGCGCTTTTTCTGCCGCCGCCGACGCGCGCTCGGACGGCGTCTTTCCGCTTACGGCGCTGCGCGGAATGGATAATATAAACGTTTCTCGCGCGCGTCGCAAGCTAAAAAGAGCTGTTTTCCACCTCGTCAGAGCGAGAGCGGTTCGTTTGCGAGCTGGCGTTCCGCTCGCGTTAGCTCGTACATGTCCTGAATGAGCTTAATGTCGCAAGGGCGCTGTTTGACGTTCCGGCGTACGAACATTCGGCCCTGCGCGTGAGCCATGAGCTCGACTGGAAGCTCTGTTATCTGACCGAAGGAACGCGCATAGTTCACAAAGCTGGGAACCGCCGTCGTGACGAACCCGTAGCACATGCAACACGCGCCGAGCGTCTTGCCCGTGAAGATGCTCGTGTTGATCGCCGTTTTCGTATAGTCGCCGATCACACAACCCAAAAACTGCATATGCGACGCGTATTTGCCTGTTACCGTCTCCTGCGACACTTCGTTGTACGAATTCTTCAAGTCGCTGTTGCAGGTGCCCGCGCCGAGGTTGACCCAGCTTCCGACATAGCTGTGGCCCAGAAAACCGTGGTGTTGTTTATTGGAATATTTTTCGATAGTCGTCGCTTCGACCTCGCCGCCGACCTTGCAGGTTGAACTAATGGTAACGTAGTCCTTGATGGCGGCATGTTCGATGACCTTGCTGTTCGTGCCAATGTACACAGGTCCGCGGATGAAGCAGAATGGTCCAATCTTGACGCCCTGATTCAGAATGATCGGGCCTTCCGAGGAATCAGAGACGAAATAGTCGCCGATGACGGGTCGCTTTTCTGGATCGCGCGGAACAAAGAGTCCGTCCGCGATTTCCTTGTATTCGCCGGTGGCAATGCGGCTGTTGAGGTTTTCGTTGAGGAATTGGAGATGGTAACGGATCGCGTCGGAGGATCGTTCGAGGAGCGGAAGCGGTTCGAAAGTTTCGACTTCTGGCAGATTCAGGTCGCGAAGGATCCCCTGAAGCTGGGAGCATCCGATTTCCTGGTGCGGCAGGAGGGTAGGATCGTTGAGGAAGGCGGCGGCGACGGATTCGCCGGAGCGGAGGATCGCGCCGGGTTCGAGTCCGCAGGTTGTTAGCGCGCGCCACGCGTTAAAGAGCCCGTCGTGCGGCGCAGTTCGCGCGTTGATAAAGAGGATGGGCCCCTTTCGTTCGCCGGCGCCTGGCGTCCAGGTATAAGGCGCGTCTTCACGGAGGAGATTACGAAGGTGCGGACGAACGACCAGTTCGATCGCGCCGCTAAGCTGGCGCGCAAGATTGATAAGGCGCATTGAACCGACGCTGATAGAGAACGCAGGGCGTCCAATCGTGATCGGATAGAGATTGACGACGTTGTCGTCTTCGAATAAAACGACGTGCATGACAAGATCCTTGCGTGCGTGAACCGTCGCGTCGTCGTGCGAGCGCTCCCTGCGCTGACGCCATAACGACGCGTTTAGCGGTTCTATTATACCAGATTTGGCGGAAAATCAACGATTGACGGTCCGATCGCAAGGGTTTCTTAGCGCATGAAATTGGCGTCGCGTCCACACGGAAAAGTTTTGAAGAAAAATTTTTTCGAATGATTTTTGTGGATATTGGCAACGTTCTTGCGTAATATGAATTGTCCTCGGCGCAGGACGCCAATCCTGACGCCAGAACGGGATCGAAAAACAACGCGCGTTGCTCCGGTATGACGAGTAATCGTGCGAAGTAATAGAGAAATAAGGGATTTGCCATGAGCAGAGCATCGAAACGTCATTTCTTGTCAACCCTCCTTTCCTGCGGCGTTCTGGGAGCTTTTGTGAGCGTGGGCGCGGCGCTTTACGGTCAGAATCTTTTTACGATGGGCTCTGGCGCCCCTGCGGCGCCGACGGTTGGTCAGAACAGTCCGTCTCTTTCGCAGATACCGTCTCTTCCAAGCGACTCCGCCGTTATGGCGCTCCCTTCCACGCAACGTTCCAACGGCCAGACGCCGTCACTGAGCGTTCAGCCGGTCGCGCAGGACGACATAACCTCGCGGCTCGCCGAGCTCACGCCGGAGGAACAGATCGCGGTCCAGCTTTACGCGACGCGTAACAAGAGCGTCGTGAACGTCTCCACGCTTGAGACGCGTCAGTCGTTTTTCACGCGCGAGGTCGCCGAAGGTTGTGGCAGCGGCGTCGTTTTGAATCAGCAGGGCGTGATTCTCACGAACTTCCACGTGGTTGAAAACACCTCGAAAATTGCCGTCACGTTGTTCAACGGCGAGACCTATGACGCCAAGCCGATCGCCGTCGATCCCAATACGGACGTGGCTGTTATCAAAATCAACGCGCCGGCCGATCAGCTTTTCCCGGTTGAGTTCGGCGATTCCTCCAAGCTGCTCGTCGGGCAGACCGTTTACGCGATTGGCAATCCTTTTGGGCTTGAACGTACGATGACTAAGGGAATTATCTCCAACCTGAACCGTTCGATCGACAGTCCCCAGCAGTTCCGGCAGATCAGAGGCGTTATTCAGATCGACGCGGCGATTAATCCCGGGAATTCGGGCGGCGCGCTCTTTGACACGAAAGGACGTATGATCGGCATGAACACGGCGATTGCGAGCCATGTTGGCGAAAGTTCCGGCGTTGGGTTTGCCGTTCCGATCAACACGATTCATCGTATCGTTACGATCCTTCTGGAACGAGGCGAGGTTGTGCGCGGCGACGCTGGCGTCGTTCAGGTCACCGAGACGGAAGACGGGCTTATTCCGGCGCTCATTGACGAAGGCGGCGCGGCGGATCAGGCGGGATTGCGCGGCGGCAAGCTCGTCATCACCGTCATGGAGCGCAACGGCATGCGTTATCAGACGCGCAAACAGGTTCGCCCGGAAGGCGGATTCGACCTTATTACCGGCGTTAACGGTCAGCCAGTCAAAACCGGCGAAGATTTCATTACAGCGGTCGAGGAACACGAGCCGGGCGAAACGATTACGCTCAACGTTCTGCGTAACGGTCGTCAAATTGAACTTCCGGTCGTTTTGAACTGACGCGTTGCGCGACGACCGAGTCGTTTCCGCCTTTCGCGGTATGAGTCGCTGGTCTTAACCGTCTTAACGTCAGGAAGACAAAGGAGCCTGAACGACAGGACGTAACATTCAGTCGCTTCTTTGCTAAGCGCTGGACTTCATATGGGGTCCGGCGTTTTTTTATTCGTCCGACGGCGCCGGCGCGGAGTATTTGCAGAAACTGGTATTGCGCAAAGGATCTGAAAACGTCATGATGGAGCGCCTGTGTTTTTCGGAAGGAACCGAATAATGAAATGTGAGAGAACGCCGATTCGAACGGAAGCGAACAATAGACGGTTCGCGTCGCGTCGCCTGAGGGGGACGCCGACGTTGGTCGCGTCGTGTCTTACGTTTACGTTGTGCGTTCTTACTCTTCTTGGCGGATGTTGCGCCGCCGGGGGAACGCGCGGAGGCGGCGCAACGGCCGTCGGCGCCTTTGAACCGGAACAGCCCAATCCTCTTTTTGTTGAAACGCAGGATAACGAAGCGCTCTGGGACGCGATTGTCGACGTGATTGACAACTACTACGTCATCGAGACAGAAATTCCCGTCCGCGCTTTCGAACGTCAGGATTCCAACGGTCAGACCTACGTCTACCGCACAGAGGGACGCCTTGAGACGAAGCCGTCGATCATGGGCGGCGTCCAGGAGCCGTGGCGTAAGAACGGCGCGCCGCAATGTTGCGATCGCTGGTTTGCGACCTTTCAGACTGTGCGTTCAAGCGCGGTCGTTCGCGTTGTGCCCGAAGGGAAGGGGTTCTTTATTTACCTCTCCGTTTTCGACGAGATTGAAGACATGCCCAAACCGATGGGATCGAGCGTGAGTTATAATCTGAAGTTTCGCGAGGACGTCTCGCAACTCTCTCAGCCGGTCGGCGAACGCGCCAAATCCAAAGGCTGGATTCCGGTTGGTCGCGACGACGAGCTCGAAACTTATATCATGAAGGAACTTGCATGGCGGGTCGGCGCGCCGCGCGCCGTGCTTCACGCCGGCGTTGATTCCGATCTTGTTCCGTGACGCGTTGTTCTTTATTCGCAACGTTCTTTTATCAGTTCGATATATTTTTGTCGCGTGATTCCGCCGAATTTTTTCGCGAAGTCGTCGTAGGAACAGTCCTTTGGCAATCCGAGGCGGCTCATAACCAGCTTGAATCGATCCCGATTCTCTGGCAGCAGCAGGTTGTTCTGAATGGAGGCGCGTGGCGAGTCGCGTAAAATCTCTTCAAGCGTTTTGCCGCAGTCGTCGCCGCTGATTCTCAGGAACACGCCCGCGTTGTAATAAGCGCCCCTGGCGAGGAGTTCTCTGAGCGCGTCGGAAATCTTTTCCCATGGCGTCTCGAACGAGGCAAAGCCCCATTC
Organism: uncultured Planctomycetota bacterium; assembly: GCA_902772705.1. Taxonomy (GTDB): domain Bacteria; phylum Planctomycetota; class Planctomycetia; order Pirellulales; family Thermoguttaceae; genus RUG369. The sequence goes on along the minus strand of CACYBR010000238.1, from coordinate 3,071 downwards.
AACGCGCAGCGAGATTGACGCGCTCTTTCTTTCGGACGGGCTGTTTTTCGTCCTTCTCAGTGAAAGATTGAGTGGAAACAGTATATCGTCGGGTTCAAGTTCTTTGTGATCGACAATCTTGTGCGTTCCCCACAGAACGTCCGCGTCGGAGCATATCATTGGCGCTCGAAGAGGCGCGCCTGACAGTTGTTCGGCGGTCATTTCCGCGCTGGTTGCGACGAAGTCGTACATTCTCACAATAATCGGCTGCGTCATCAGGTTTCTGAACGAATGTTCTTCGGGTAGTTCGGCCCATTTTTCCAACGCGCGGGTTTTCCCCAGAATAACGCCATACGCGTAATGCTCCCGGTCGAGCTGACAGCGAAAAATATCGCCGGCGCGGAATCGAACCGTTTGACGCTCCATTCCTCTGACTTCTGCGATCCGTTCAAAATAATCGTTGGGACAAGTCGACACGTAATGACGCATGAACTTGTGAAAGTCGGCGTCAGATTGGATTTTTCCGACGCGTTCCTTCTCGCCGATCGCAATTACCTGACCGTTTCGGGGATTGCCAGCCCAGATGGAACTGTTGGTATTCTGAAGCAAGACGTCCAGTTCGCATCCAAAGGGAGGCGTCGCCATGACGTTTGACGGCGTGAGCGGTTTTGCACGACCACGAGGGGTAAGCGGCAGTAGCAGCTTTCGATCGTCGGTCGCCAGACACGTGTCGTATTCGCGATAACGACGTTGCGAGATCGAGCCGTCGTCTTCGACGACGTACTCCTCATAGAACACTTTAACGATATTGTCGCCGTCGAAGAAAAGAACAGTGCGCTTTTTCCATTTGTAGGTTACGCTGAAGAACGTTTTCGAGTCCCATTCGGGTCTGAGGTCGTTAAGAGCAAGGTATCGCCGTTCTTCGTTAGTGAGCGAAACGCAGTGAACGCCCTCGGTAAAATAGTCGCTGGCGCGGGAGACGGACTTTCGGACGGGGACTTTGTCGTCGTAATGCGCGGAGGGAACGGTTTTGTCGGGATCGAGCTTATCGCCGCAGAAATCGCCGAAAATCTCGTCGACGGCGTCGCGATTGATCCCGTCCTTTCCACGCCACGCATAGAGCGGATAGAAATTCAGTCCGTCGCGGTAATTGACGATTTCGTCGCAGTTAGTAAAACGATGAAGGAACCCTTTGTCTTCGGAGCTTTCCAGAACTCCGCAAATCCCAAGCACGCCCAGAAGACAGCAGATTTCGTTTCCCGTCGCGTCAAGCAGTTTGCGTCGGCGTATCTCGGAGATCAGCGCGCTGTCCCTGTTATGCGGTTTCATCAGTTTCGCAACGCCAAAAATGTCGTTCAGTATTCGGTAATCTTCGTCGCGCGGTTCGACTTCAGGGAGCTTTTCAAACTCGCGCAGATCGTTGAGAACATACTCGGCGCAGGTTAAGTTTGGCTCTCTGCCATATTGCGTCGGCGGAAGATAGCGAAAAACGCCGTATTCGTTCCAGTCGACTATTTCGGAATGGTCAAGCCCGTGAGAGCAGCCGCAAACCGCGCATGAACCCTCGTTGCGTTTCGTTGTCGCTGACGAATGTCCAGGAAGCGATTTCGCCCAGACGAGGCTTGAAAGAGCGGAACGGCGTCTCCGATCTCCGCTCGAAAGACTGTAAAGAAAACTTTTCGCCGTCGCCGCCAGCGATATGCGTTCAGACAGCCGTTTGATTTCGGAGACTGTCTCGTCGTGCGTGATTTCCGAAGGAGGAACGAGCGTTCCCGCAGAGATTTCTTTCTCGAAATCGCTTGCCGACAACCTGTCGCCAGTCGGGTAGGCAAGATAATACTTCCTCAACAACGACGCCGTGTGTTTATCGACGATCATTTTTGACGTTAACCTCGACAAAGAGCGTTATTCTGACGGACCGCCTCGACGAACGGTCATCGTTTCGACCGAGTCGACGGCGATATGCTCAAAACCCCATCTTTTTAAGAACGGAGATCGCTCCTTCGTGACCGAGCGCCGCCGCGCTCTTGAACCATTCGATCGCGGCAAACGGGTCGATTTCGAGCCCTTCGCCTTTGTGATAGCACACGCCGAGGTTAAACATGCCCTTCGCGTTGCCCGATTCCGCCGCCTTTTGATACCACAGCGCGGCTTTTTCCAGATCGCGTTCGATTCCGTCGCCGCGGTAATAACGCGTTCCAAGATTGCACATTGCGTCGGAGTTGCCCATCTCGGCGGCTTGTTCGTTCAATTCCAGCGATTTCCGCAGATCTCTTTCGACTCCCGTTCCGTTATAATAACTTATCCCGAGGTTGTAAGCGGCGGCGGCGCAGCCAAGTTCGATTCCTTTGCGGAAATGCTCGACCGCCTGCTGATAGTCTCCCTTTGAGACGCATTGCATCCCGAGCATGTTTTCGCGAGAGCCCTCGTTTGATTCGTCGTCGCCGTCGTCGTTGAGCTCGTCGAGCGCGTCCTGCGCGTCTTTATTTCCAAGCTTTGCCGCCTTTTCGAACCAGCGTAACGCTTCTGAAAGGCTTTCTTCGACTCCCCGGCCGTTATAGAAGCATACTCCCAGCTTGAACATTGCCGCGTCGTCTCCCGCCTGAGCGGCTTTCTCAAGGTATTGCGCCGCCTTTTCGTAATCGATATCCGTTCCTTGCCCGAAGTAATAGAAGTTTCCAAGAATCCGCATCGCGTCGACGATTCCCGCGTCGGCCGCCTTTTCGTACCACTTCAGCGCGGCAGGGAGGTCTTTGTCGAGTCCTTCGCCGTTTTGATAGCAGACCGCCAGATTATACGCCGCGTCCGCGTCGCCAAGCTCTGCGCCTTTAAGGAACCACTGCGCCGCGATCGCAAAATTCTGCTCCACGCCGACGCCTTCGTGATAGTAAACCCCGAGGTTATGCATCGCCGCTGGGACGCCGGCGTCAGCCGCTTGTTTGAAGTGTTGGACCGCGTCCGAATAATTGCCCTGAGACGCGCAGAGCGCTCCCAGTTCGTTTTCAAGCAGACTGTGGGCGTCGAGGGCGGGAGTCTTGTCGCTCATTTTTTATCTCTGTCATTGGAGGGTTTAACATCATGCGCCGGCGCGC
>CACYBR010000237.1 GCA_902772705.1 uncultured Planctomycetota bacterium | reverse complement strand
GGGTCGAAACTCCGTCTTGAGTTCATAGCGAGTCGCCAAAATCAGCAACCGGTAGCCGGGGTGCAGGGAGCGACAGGCGCGCAAGCCGGGGTCGGAGCTTCGCAAGCGGGAGCGCAAGGAGCGACGCAAGCGGGAGCGACGAAGCAGGGGCGAGCGAAAGCGGACTTAAGAAGCTGGAACGGCTTGATGCAGCAGGAAACCTTGACAGGCGCGCAAACCGGAGCGCAAGGAGCGCAGGTCGCGGTATCGCAGGTCGGTTCAGCCGTCGTGCAGGCGGGCTCGCAGGGCTTAACTTCCGGAACGTTGCAAGTCGGCGCGCAAGGAGCCGGGGTATCGCAGGTCGGTCCGCAAGGAGCGGGAACGTCGCAGGCAGGGGTGCAAGGAGCGACGCAGGCGGGAGCGCAAGGAGCAACGGTGATGCACGGCTTCAGGCAAGCGAGGCGAGCCTGAACGTTCGCGGCGGCGTTGACAACGGTGCACGCGGCGTCACGGACAACGGCGAACGGATTGATGCAGGGAATGCAAATCGGCGTGCAAGCCGGAGCGCAAACCGGAGCGCAAACAGGAGCCGGAGCTTCGCAAGACGGGGTAGCCGGACCGCAGGGAGCCGGAACGTTGCAATCGCCAGCGAAAGCGCTAGCAGAAACAGCGAAAACGGCAACAACGGAAAGAAGAAGTGAACGACAGGACATCTCAAATGACTCCTAAAACAAAGTGATGAAATTGGCTTTCGCCATGTGCTTTCAGTATCATATCGGCGCCGACGGCGATTGAGATTAGCTATATTTCTCGCATTTCCTCAATTCACAAAGCGCCGAAACTTTACTCTCTTCCTCATCCTAACGGGCGCTAAAAACCGCCAGGGGGGCGACTTCATCGTTCGCGAACCGCCGGTTCAACTAAAGAACGCCGCGTGACGACAACGTCAAGAGGTCTCTTCAATATAAACCGCGAAACGCCTTTCGCAAGTATCTTTCTGACGTAAACAACCGACTCATACAGGTTTAGATATGATACAATCAGTCATGTCGTCAAATTCGGAATAAAACTTACGGACGCCTTTCAAAGGCGCTCAAAGCGAGGCGGCTGTTAGAACGCTCCGTAGAAGCGTTCGCACGAACCGGAACCTTCGCGATCGACTAAGTCTGAATATCGACCCAAAAACGCGAGACTTCTCAAAAAAACGCGATAAAAAACGTTTCTCAAAAGAACTGCGATTCTATTATGCGTTCTTTCGCTTAAACCGCGATTTTCCGCAAAAACCGACCTCTCGTCGTCTCGCAAACGAAAATCGTTCAGGCTGCCGCGCCATGGCGCGAGTTCAGACCCAACGAAGTCTTAGAGTTTTCGCGCGCTCCGGGACGCGTCGACGACTCTCACGTTAATGCATTAACAATATGAGAAGACCGCCACGGGTCTACGCGATAATTCTCCATCGTCGCAACGAAACGCCGCGCGTCCCCAGGGACGGCCTCATTATACCCGGGCGAAGGGGCGTCCGCTAAAAAAAATGCCGTAAAAACAGGCTCTTTTCAGCGCTAAAGCGATCCAAAGTCAGAAAAATCAGAAAAGTCATTAAAAAAGAATAAACGCAGACAGGGCGATATTCCGATAAGAGCGACAACGACAGACGCCTTGAGCGCTACGCTTTCAGGGTAGAGAGTCGAACCACTCTCGACGACGCTTCCAGCGATCCGGTTTTCCGGTTCTCGCTGGAAAACACGTTTTTTTCACATTCGGTGGAAACAGGCGAAAAAAAAGCAAAGTCGACGAGTGGAAAGGTACGATATAGGTCCTGACGCGGAGCGAACGGCCCCTGTTTGCCGCGTCAAGTTAACGGATCGACGGGGAGATTTTGTTCTGCGTCGCTCCTGAACAACCCGTGTTATACGACGGAAATATATTCGGTCGGTTTCGTGCGATAGGCGCCTTGCTAACGCGTCGTGTTCACGAGAGAACAGGCGGAAACAGGAACTAAAGGAATTGCCCCGGGGCGTCCACCCTTCACATCATTTGTCAAGGAAGCTAAAATGAAAAAAATGAACTACAAAATTGCCGCCGCTATGGCGCTCCTGGTCGCGGCAGTAACGAGCGGTTGCTTCGGCTTTGGAGGTTTTTCGCTCGGTATCTTCAGCGTTCCGGTTCCGGTTAGCCCGTACTTCCAGGGCGCGTATGAAGACATGTCGTTCGAGAACGACCGCTACAATCAGGTGCCAGTCCTCCCGCCGATCGTCGACGGAGTCCCCGAAGGACTCGACGCTCCGTCCGACGACGAGGTTATTCGTCTGCTGGAAAAGGCCAAGCCGGACAACGGCGGCGTGCCGTTCCTCGAGACTCGTTATCGTAACGACGTTCGCATTAAGAAGGAACTCGTTGCCGATTACGTCGACCCGCCGCGATTCTTCCCCATGGTCGGCGCGGTTCAGGTCCACCACGTCCACTACAAGTGCACGATTTACTATGAGCAGAAGGTCCGCGTTGGCTGGCCGATTCCTTATACGATGGAAAAGAAAGACGCTCAGGAGATCGTCTATATCGACAAAGACCATCTCCACGCTGTTTCTCAGCAGGGCGACGGCGTCCAGCCCGCTATGTGAAACGACGGTTTGAACCGCCAAGAGACGCGACAAGGCGCCTTCTACTGATCGACCGATTACGAACGGAAAGCTTCCTTCGGAGAGCTTTCCGTTTTTTTTTCGACGTTGCGTCCCGCTGGCCTTCTTCCCTAATTTCTCTTGACGCAAACGCGGCTGATGCGTTACTATCGGTCGGGGACGTCGCCGTCGCGCGCGCTGCGTCGCTCCAGGTTGTCCGGTTTTCAGCGCGTCGGAGAGGTGCGTCATGCGCAGATTGCTCGTTGTTGCTCACGTCGTCATGAGCGTCGTTACGCTCATAGCCGCAGACGACGCGCACGCTCAGGCGTGGAAGGCGTACGCCGACGAGATACGTCAGGCGTCGCGCGGAGAGGCGCCGGCCGCCGGCGCCGACGCGCCGGTTTTTGACGCGGCTGATCAGCAAAGCGGAGGGCTCCTGAACTTCTCCGACGCTCTTCCGGACGACGGCGCCAACCTTACGGGTTCGGCGCGCGATCCGGAAGAAGAGGCGGAGCGACTCGCGCAGTCGCGCGACGCGCAGTTTGCGCCGCCGCCTCCGTCCTATCGTAATTTTCCCGAGCAACGCGCGGACGCGCGCCTCAACGACGTCTGTTTTGTCTCGCCAGAGCTCGGCTGGGCCGTCGGCGACCGCGGTACGATCTTGAAAACGGTCGACGGCGGTCAGAACTGGAGCCTTTGCGAGGTTCCCAGCGACGCGAATCTCTTTGCGGTCTCCTTCTTTGACGACCATTACGGACTCGCCGTCGGCGGCCGCGCCACAGCCATGACGCGTGGCGGTCAGGGAGTCGTTCTTCGTACAATCGACGGAGGAACAACGTGGGGCGAGGTCGAAACGGCGGCGTTTCCGATTCTGCGCGACGTGCGTATCCTCGATACGGAAAACGCGTGGATCGCCGGCGATTCCTCGACAATGTACCCGTCGGGCCTTTTCGTGAGCGGGGACACGGGGGTCACGTGGGACGCGGTCGGGGGCGCGCGCCATTCCGGATGGCGGGCGGTCATGTACGATCCGATCGAGGGACTGGGCGCGGGCGTGACCATGTCGGGAGTCGCGCAAACCCTGACGGGCGACGCGCTCGCCAGGCCCGAGCTATCCCTTGGACTGAGAAGGCTCGCAGACGTCTGCTACGACAGTACGGTCGGCGCGGCGTGGGTCGTGGGCGATCAGGGGCTCGTCATGCGCTCGACCGACTTCGGGACAAGCTGGTCGACGACGCAGGGAGGCTTTCCGGGGGGCGCCAATAATTATTTTGATCTCATGGCGGTCGCCGCGAAGGACGGCTTTGTCGCGGCGGTCGGCGCGCCCGGGGCTCTTTTCTTCCGTTCCGACGACGGCGGGGTCAGCTGGAGCGCGTCGGCGACGGGAGTCGCGACGCCGCTGAGAAAACTCTTTTTCCTGAATCGCTCCGTCGGGTGGGCGGTCGGCGACTTCGGGGTCATAATATCGACCGTCGACGGCGGCGCGACCTGGCGTCTTCAGCGACGAGGGGCGTCGCGCGCGGCGATACTTGGGGTCTTTGGACGCGTTGACGACGTTCCGCTTGAGGCGTTCGCGCAGCTCGCCTGCGAAGAAGGCTATCTCACGGAAGTCGCGCTTATGACGCGCGAAACGGAAAACGAAGAGACGTCGGACGAAATCGCTCTCGTCGAGCGCCTCAATGAATCGCTCGTGGAAGCGGGCGCCTCCGGCGTGACGCAGGCGGGATTATTCCGAGTCGGCCCGGAGCTTCGGCGCGACGGAATCGAACAGCTTCTCGCGCGCTTTGACGCGGAGAACGACGGTCGCGGGCGCGCGCGGTTCCGTGAGCGTCTCGTGCGCCTTCTGCGCGAATGGCGCCCCAGCGTCGTCGTGGTCGCCGATCCCACGCTCGACGACGCAGCGGATTCGTCGACGCTTGAGATCAAAGGCGGATTCGACGCGACCGACGCCGGCAAGACGCTCGATATGCTCAATTCGCTCTCGAAGGACGCGCGTCAAGTGAAGAACCGGCCCAGCGACGCGCTGCTCGAACTCGTCCTCTCCGAGCTCGCCGGCGCGATTAAGGACGCGGCGGATCCTGCGGCGTTTCCGGAGCATCTGACGCTCTGCAAGCTGGAGCCGTGGCGCGTCTCCAAGGCGAGAACGCTATGCCGGGGCGGCGCGCAGGGCGATATGACGATCGATTCAGGCTACTACTGTCCGAGCGTAGGACGAACGGTCGGCGAAATCGCGGCCAACGCGCGCGCTATTCTCGCCGACGGCTCGGAGCCGGTCGCGGCGACGAATTTCCAGACGCTCTTTACCGACGGATCGCCCCAAAACGCCAATAAGACGTTTTTCGACGGAGTCGACGTTCCCTACGCGAGCGACGCGCGACGCGCTCGTCAGCAGGGGCTCTCGCAGTACGCGGAGGAACTCGCGCGGCGCGCGGGCGCGCGGCGCCAGGCGCTCGGGGTCGCGGAAACGCTCGCAAGACAGAGCGTGACGACGCCGCGCAGCGCGGATCTGTTTCTGGGTCAAATACGGAGCGTCCTCAACGGCGTCGACTCGGAATTCGCGTTGAATTATCTCACGACCGCAGGAAAGCTCTTCGCCGGAATCGGCGCGTGGCGAACGGCGGAGGCCATTTACTCGACCGTGCCCGTCTCGTTCTTTAGCCAGCCGCAGAGCCGTCCGGCGCTGGCGTGGCTCATGCAGTATTATTGCGGTTCGGAACCTCCGCAGCGCGTCGCGCAACAATCCGGAACGGCGCTCGACGACGACGCCGGAACATGTCTGAGCAACGCCAAACAACTCGCCGAAGCGATTCGCGCAGAGGCGCCCGACGCGTTCATGTCGCCAGAGCTGCGCTTTCCGTACGCCGTCGTCCAGCTCAAGACGGGCGACTATCAAGGCGCGATGCGATTCTATCTGACGCGGTCGCAACTCTCGCCGGGAGGAACGGACGCCGGCGGCGGAACGGCCGACGTCTGGGCGATTCGCGCCGCTGCGGAATACTGGCTCCGCGCGCCGCAGGGCGACGTCGGAGGCGAGGCGGCGCGATACTGTCCGCTGAGCGTCGCGACCTGCCGTCCGGCGCCGGGTAAACCATATCTCGACGGAACGCTTGAGCCCGCGATCTGGGACGTCGCCGCGCGCCTCGACCTCTCCGCGCCATACCCGGAAGCGCCGACGCGCGAGCCGACCGTCGATGAAAAGACGCGCTCTCAATGGCGCGCCAGGAACCGCGAATTCTCCGAGACGCTCGGAACGACGCTCTATTTCCTCGTCGACGCGGAATACCTCTACGTCGCCGCAACCTGTCAGAAGGCGCAGGGGTATCCGTATCCCGCGCCAAAGGAGCCCGCCGACGCTCCGCGTCCTCGCGACGCGAAACTCGGCGCCAGAGACCGCGTTGAGATTATGCTCGACCTCGACGGAGACTATACGACCGCGGCAAAGTTCGTTTTCGATTGCCAGGGGTGGGTCGCCGACTCGCTATGGAACGACTCGACGTGGAACCCCAGGCTTTTCGTCGCGCGCGGCGAGACCGATTCGGAATGGACCCTCGAAGCGGCGATCCCGCTCGCCTCGTTCGCGCCCACGCCGCCCCGGTCCGGCGCCGTATGGCGACTCGCCGCGCGCAGAATCGCGCCCGGCGTCGGAGTCGAATGTTGGAACGTCGAAAATTCTGAACGCGGTGAAAACGCCTTCGGACTGCTCCAGTTCGAGTAACAAACGTTCTTCGAGCGACTCTGCGCGACTCGTTGCGCGTAAACCACTGTTAATTCAATTGTTAAGAAAAAGCATCGTTCTTTTCATACGTTTTAATGAGTAATCCAATGAGAAAGACGCCGTTCGTAATTCTGTCAACGCTCGCCGCATTATTTCTGCTGTTCCTGACGCCGCCGTCGTCTCAGGTTTTCGCACAACTTGACGCGCCGATCGCGGCGGACGGAGAGTCGCGGTTCTTCTATCATGAGACGCCGCTGACGCGCAACGGACTCGAACTGCATTTAAGCCGCGTTACTAAAGAATTTGTCGAACCGACGCGCGATATCCTCCTTATTCACGGACTAACCTATTCCTCGCACGTCTTCAACGTCGACTACGAAGACTACAGTCTTGTGCGACGTCTGGCAAATTTCGGCTACCGCGTATGGCGACTCGACGTCGCCGGCTACGGACGGTCGGAACGACCCGACGACGGATTTTTGCCGAATACGGAATACGCGGTCGAAGATATTCACGCCGCGGTTGAAGCGATCTGCAAATTCGAGCGCGTCGACCAGATCGATCTGCTCGGATGGAGTTGGGGAACCATAACCACAAGCGCGTTTGCAAACCGTTATCCAGAGCGCGTGCGACGACTCGTGCTCTATGCCCCAATCTTCAAAGGAATAGGAGAAGCGCAGGTCGACGACGCGTATCACGCGAACTCGTGGGAACACGCGTCTGAGGATTTCCAGCGCGACGAGAACGGAGAGATCGATCTCTCAATCGTCGATCCCGCCGTCGTCGCGACCTTCTGCTCGAACTGCTGGCGATACGATAAAGATTCAAGTCCCAACGGAGGACGACGCGAAGCCTGCGTCCCCGAGACGACAAGTCTCATTAACCTTGAAGGGATCAAATGTCCGACCTTCTTCGTGTGCGGCGACAAAGACCCGTATATCGATCTGGAGCTTTTCTTCGCCGCGCCGGGCAAGACGCCTCTCGGTTCCGATCTTGTCGTCCTGCCGGGAGGCGGACACGCCGTGATGCTCGAAAAGTCGTTATACCACGACTTTCAGGACGCGATCCTGACGTTTCTGGATAAGGAATAACGCCGTCGCCGCCGGACGTCGTTGAGAACGCGCTCCCGAAGGGGGGCGCGCCGCCGTTCAACGCGCGTTCCGGCGCGGTTCGAAATCACGACCTTCTCTCAGAGTCTCCCAATCTGCTCGGGGGAAAGCGGCCAGGTATAGACGCGAGCGCGCGCAAGCTTTCCGACGAAGAAATCGGAGCCTTTGCCTCCGGACGCGGTATCGGCGCCGACGCAGAAAGCCTGCGCGGAGGGTTCGGTCGGATAGGAGAAGAATCCTCGCAACGAGAGCCGCGCCGCTTCTTTGCCGTCGACGTACAGTATCTGATAAAGACCGTCGTAAACGCCGACGATCTCGTGCGCTTTCGTCATATCAATCGTCGCGTTGAGAGAACGGTAGTAACTGCCGCTGATCGACGCGATAAAGACCGCCGATTTCTTGTCATAGTCCATAATAAGAGCGCAGCCGCGTCCTTCCGTCGCGCCCATGATCGTACAGCGCCCCGATTTCTTCTCCGGGTCGGGCTTAACGAGCGCGGCGAGCGTTACGCGGCGCAGGCGTTCGTAGTCGTCGGGACTGCACTTGAAGCGCAGAAACGCCGCGGAACCGTCGCAAACGACGACGTCGGCGTCGAGCTCGTCGTCATGCTCAATTTTCAGTTCGCCGACCGTCTCGAACGGCTTGGGCTCGGAACCGACTCCGATCGGCGCGTTGACGAATTTTCCGTCGACGACACGCGCGTCAAAGAAGTTCGCGTTCGGTTTTTCCGCATGACGATCGATTCCGTCGGGCTCGGGGGTCGTCGTAAATTCGAGCGTCAGCGAATCTTCGCTCGGACGCATGAACGGATTGAGCGCGACCGCCTTCACGCGATATTTCGTCGTCGCGTCGAGTCCTTCGACGACGGCTGGGACGCTCGCAGGAACAGGGTGGTCGAAATATCGCGACCAAAAATACTGCGGTTCAAGGTCGCTCCATTTTCCGTCCGCGTCGGCGCGCTGAAGGTCGAGCCGATAGGAGTGAACGACGTCGGGACAGACCGCCTGCGGGATCTCGACGTAAACGCGCGAGGCGTCCGCCTTAACGAGCGTGAGCGCCGAGTCTTTCGGCCAGACCGGCGCGGCGCTCGTCGAATATCGCGCGTCGGTATAGGGTCTCGGACCGTCGGAACCGGGCGCGGCGACGCGAAAGACGTAGTCAAAGAACCGATCATGCAGGTTGTCGTACGGCATGACGACGACGGAATTGTCCGCGTGGACCTCCATGACATAGTATTCGGAATATTCGTAGCGATTGATTGGGAACGATTCATACCGTCCCTTCATGCTCTCGAGGAAGATGTAGGAGAGCGTGCTTGTTCCGAACGCGGTGAACGCGCCCTGCCACGCAATGCGCGGATCGCTCATCAGATAGTGGGAATGGCCGGCGAAGTCAATCACGTTCGGGTACTTTGCAAGCGTGTCAAAGAGGTCGGGAACGCCGCAGTTGTCGAGGCCGCGCGAGCCGTAGATCGTCGGCGTAACCGGATAGTGCTGGAAGACGAAAACGGGTTTGGCGGGATCGGCGGCGGTCGCGTCGGCGAGTTGCTTATCGAGCCAGTCGACGACATAGAGGTAGTCGCCGTTCTTCATCGTCCCCTTCTCCGGCGACGTTCCGATGAAGCGATATCCGTTGATTTCGTGGACGTTATTCGACGGAACGCCAAATTTTTCTTCCCACAGCTCTTTGGGACCGGGCCAGAATTCATGGTTGCCCATGCACGGCAGGAGCGTCGTCTCGTCGCGGAAGGTCTCGTCGACCGACTTCAGAAAAAGATCGAGCTGTTTCTCATTGCCGTTGTCGGTCATATCGCCGACGATCATCGCCGCGTCGAGCCATTTATACGGCTGAGAATCCGCATACGCGTACGCCGACGTCATCGCGCGGTGAAAACGCTTGACCTCTTCGTTCTGCGCGCCGCCATAGTAGTGAATGTCGCTCATAATAACGCAGCGCAGAACGACGGGCGACGCCTGTTCCTCCGCCGAGCCGGCCCAGAGCGCGCGCGGTACGCACGCCAGCGTCGAAACGCCGGCGCACGACCTCAGAAACGC
>CACYBR010000236.1 GCA_902772705.1 uncultured Planctomycetota bacterium | reverse complement strand
CTCGCGCTCACTTCTGAAGAATTCGCGAAGGTAAGCGACGACGAACTCCCGGAGATTGCCAAAAAGATATGCGTGCTCGCACGGTCGACCCCCTCGGACAAGCTGCGGCTTGTTCAGGCGTTGCACCGCGACGGCGAGGTCGTCGCAATGACGGGAGACGGCACCAACGACGCGCCTGCGCTCAAGGCGGCCGACGTCGGGCTTGCAATGGGAATCGCTGGAACCGAAGTCGCCAAGGAGGCGTCGGATATCGTGCTGGTAGACGACAATTTCCGAAGCATCGCCACGGGCGTCTGGTGGGGTCGGTCGCTCTTCCAGAACATCCGTCGATTCCTGCAGTTCCAGTTGTCGGTAAACTTCGTTGCGCTTCTGGCGGCGACGGTTGGACCGCTCGTCGGAACGCCTTTGCCGCTGACGGTCACGCAGCTCCTCTGGATCAACATCATCATGGACACGTTCGCGGCGCTCGCATTGTCGACCGATCCTCCGCGCCCCAACGTGATGAAGCGCAAACCGATTCCACGCACGGCGAACGTCGTAACCGCCTCGATGTGCGTCTCGATTCTCGTCTCGGGACTCTACCAGCTTGTCATTCTTTTCGCGGCGCTCTTCGGCGGATGGTTCGTCAACGGCGCGCCATACTCCTCTGAACTCTCCGACAAAGAGAATCTCGAACCGCTGACGATCTTCTTCACGATCCTCGTCATGTTCCAGTTCTGGCACAAATTCAACTGTCGCGCGCTTCTTCACGACGAATCTCCCTTCGCTCTCGTCCTGAAAAACAGGATGTTCCTGGGAATCGTTCTTTCGATCACCGCGTTGCAGATCGTCATGGTCCAGATCCCGTTCGTGGGCGAATTTTTCCGCACGACGCCTCTTGATCTCGCACAGTGGCTCAAGATTATCACATTAACCTTCACGATCGTCCCCGTCGCATGGCTGGGGCGCCTGCTGAGCTTTAAACTGGGACTTGAAAAAGACGCGTAAATTACCCAGTTTCCCAAACTTATACAAATCAGGGACGTCCGCGCTCGGGTTGACGACGGACGTCCCTTTTTAACGACGTGATACGCCTTGCCTCTTATTGCATTCTACCGGCGGTAGATTATACTTTACTGGAAGATCCCGCAGGATGGCGTTCCGCGACGACTACGGGCTCTTTTCCCTCGGCGCGGACGAGAGCCCCGCGCCTTTCGCAATTCAGGGAGACTCAGGTTCGACTCAACAAGAAAGAATCGGCTGAAATGGAGAAAACACTTTTAACGGGGAACGAGGCGATCGCACGCGGCGCTTACGAAGCGAACGTGTCCGTGGCGACCGGTTATCCGGGCACGCCGTCGACTGAAATTCTCGAGAACGTCAGTAAATTCTATAACGGAAACGTCTACTGCGAGTGGTCGCCGAACGAAAAGGTCGCTTTTGAAGCGGCGGTCGGCGCGACGACCACGGGCGCGCGTGCAATTACCACGATGAAACTCGTCGGTCTCAACGTCGCCGCCGACCCGCTCATGACGCTCTCATACACCGGCGTTATTGGCGGCTTCGTCGCGATTGTCGCCGACGATCCCGGCATGAACTCGTCGCAGGACGAACAGGACACGCGACTCTTTGCGCATTTCGCCAAGGTCCCGGTCATCGAACCGGCTGATTCTCAGGAAGCGAAGGACTACCTCAAGGCCGCTCTCGAACTCTCTGAAAAGTTCGGGACGCCCGTTATCTTCCGCACGACGGTCACGATTAGCCACTCTCGCAGCGTTGTCGAACTCGCCGACCCGATTGACCTCCAGCGTCCGCATCATTTCGAGAAGAACCCCCAGCGACTGGTGCCGATTCCGGCGTTTGCGCGCGCCATGCGCGTTCGACTTGAAGAACGCGTCGAAGCGCTCTCCGAGGAAGCGTCCGTCTCGCCGCTCAACCGCGTCGAGCTCAATCCCAGCGGCGACCGACGGCTCGGAATCGTTACCTCCGGCGCGGCGTACCAGTACGTCAAGGAAGCGTTCCCAGACGCCAATATCCTGAAAATCGGCTTCGCATATCCTTTCCCGGACAAGCTTTTCCAGCAGTTCAACGAGCAGGTCGATTGTCTTGTCGTCGTCGAAGAGCTCGAAGACTTTATGGAACAGCATCTTCGCGCGATCGGCATTAAGACGATCGGCAAGAAGCTCGGCGACGAAAAGCTCGTACCGAAATTCGGCGCGCTTGACGTCGACGTCTTGCGCCGCGTGCGCCGTCAACTCAGCGAAAGCCCCATTACCTCAAAGTTCGTCGACGCCTGTCCCGCTCAGGCTGAGCATGTTGCGTCCGTCGATAAGACGACGCTGCCCGTCCTGCCCGGTCGTCCGCCGGTCCTGTGCCCGGGCTGTCCTCACCGCGGCGTCTTCTACGCGCTGAGCAAATTCAACGTCGTTGTTTCCGGCGACATTGGCTGCTACTCCCTCGGCGTCGCGCCGCCCCTGAATTGCATGGACACGATCCTCTGCATGGGCGGCGGCTTCACGGTCGCGCATGG
>CACYBR010000235.1 GCA_902772705.1 uncultured Planctomycetota bacterium | reverse complement strand
CGGACGACGGACTGAAACGCGGAAAAGCTAAGCGCCTCCTTCGCGTCGTTCAGATTGCCTTTGAAAATCTCTGAGCCGAACATTTGCCCCTCTTCGTAAACCAAACAGAACCGTTGCCGATAAATTATACTACAACGTCTGTCTGAGACGTCAAACTTTCGTGAAATCAAAAAAACACGCTGGCGAAAAACCAACGCGTTTTTTATCGCTCGACGAATTGAAAATCTGGCGCGGAACTATTCGCCCAGTTTCACGACCTTGCCCGTTCGCGCGGACTCGTAGACGGCGCAGATGACCTCGACGCTCTTGCGCCCTTCGTAGCCGTCGATGAGCGGCTGACGACCGTTCTCGATCGCGTCGAGGACGTCCTTGAACTGCTTCGCGTGAGCATGATGTCCTATCGCCGCAGGATCCGCCGCGCCGCCGCCCGTCTCCGTCTGACGCGACGCCATCGCCTCGCGTATCGCCGCGTCCTCCGGCGACGCTTCCGCGAAGTCCCATTTGACGATATCTTCCTCTTCGATCACGGCGGAGCCCTTGTCCCCCGACGTCTCGATTCGCTTGAGGTAGCCCGGGAACGCGGCGGTCGTCGCTTCGAGGGTCCCGAGCGCGCCGTTCTTAAAGCGAAGCGCCGCAATCGCGACGTCCTCGACCTCGATGTTTTCATGCGCGACGAGACCCGTGAGCGCCGTAACCTCCGAAACGTCGCCCATGAGCCATATCAGCAGGTCGACGCTGTGAATCG
Source organism: uncultured Planctomycetota bacterium (assembly GCA_902772705.1). Classification (GTDB taxonomy): domain Bacteria; phylum Planctomycetota; class Planctomycetia; order Pirellulales; family Thermoguttaceae; genus RUG369. Next base: position 3,870 of record CACYBR010000235.1, on the reverse strand, counting down.
CCTGATTCATGAGCGCGCCGCCTCCGTCGAGCTTCCACGTCCCGCGCCATACTCCGCTGTCGTAATACTGCTGGGTCCGGTACCATTTTACGATCGCGTCGCCGAGCGTGAGCTTGCCGAATCGCCCCTGCTCGATCGCCTTCTTGAGCTGGCGGCTCGATTCGTGGAATCGGCTCGGGAAGATCGTCGAGAGCGTCACGCCCGACTTTTGGCACGCGTCGATTATCGCGTCGCAGCGTTCCGTCGTAACCTCGAGAGGCTTCTCTACGATCACATGCTTGCCCGCCTGCGCCGCCGCGACCGCCGGTTCAAGATGGGCGCCCGACGGCGCGCAGATCGTGACGATCTCAATCTCGGGGTCCGCGAGGAACTCCCTGAGGTCATTGTAGCCTTTGCACCCGAATTCCTGCGTATAACGCTCGACCGCGATCGGAAGCTGGTCGTAGCACGCGACGAGCTCCGCGCCGATCTCGCGTATCGCGCGCGCGTGGAATCGAGAGATCATACCGCAACCGATAACGCCAAATTTCTTAACTTTCATTCCTGAAATACCTCTGACCGAAGAGACGCGCCGGACCATAAAAGACGCGGCATGACATAACCACGCCGACGAAAAAAAACGCCGGCGTCCGTTGCGTCTCATTGTAGTCGCCGGCTCGGAAAAATGCAAGGGACAACCGCCGACAGACGAACTCCGCGCTCCTGCTACTCGTTAAATCTGTCGCTACTGGAAAATTTGCGCTAATGCGCCCCCGTTCATGCGGACGATAAGAGAAACAGGATAGTCTTTTGGGGGGAGTACGCCCTGATTTTATCCGTCTTATCGTCCGCCGGGCTCTGCGCATGGACGCGTCGACGCGCTGGGCGGCACGATTTTCACGGTCCGTTTGCAGGAAGATCGGTCATCATGAAGAGGTCGAAGAAAAGAATGGTCGTCAAGGGATTGACGCTCGGCGCCGCGATTATCTGTTGCGCGATGGCGCTACGCGCCGGCGCGACTGCCGGAGACGGAGACCTGCTTCTCGACTCGCGCGAGACTACGACCGGCGCGGAGACGTCGCTCCCGAAATCGCCGCAACCCGGCGAGCTCGCCGATCTCTTAGGCTTCGACCCCGGCGCGATCGCCGAACAGCGCGCGAGAGCCGCCAGAGCCGCCGAACCGCAGGAACGCCACGACATACCTTCGCCGAAACCGACCGCTACCGTCGACGAACGCGTCGGAGAATATGAGGCGAGGCTCCTCGCCGATCGCCGCGTCTTCTACGGATACTCGCGTCCGATCGACTCCCCGACCGGCCTCGCGCAGCCGACCACGCAGCCCGCTCAGGAACGTCCGCTGCCCGCTCAGGAACGTCTGCAGCCGGTCGTCATGGCGACTCAGTACGGCGAGGCGGCGACCGACGTCGTCCAGGCTCCGAACGATCCGCGCTCGGGCGCCGTCACGAAGCCGTTCAGTTCCTCCGCGTACCAGAGCGCGCGCGACTCCGAAGAGGCGATCAAGCCGAAGGAGGCGACGCTCGAACTCGACGACGTCGAGCAGTTCTCACGCGAGCAGGCGCTCGACGCCTCCGACGAAAACGACAACGCGCTCGAAGAAGACGCGTACGAGGAAACGGACGAGCCCGCGGAAGATTCCCTCGCCGCGCTCGAGGACGAATGTTTCGCCGCGCTCGACCCTTACACGTCCCTTTTCATCGAATATGGTCCGACCAGCGAATGGACCGAATCGATTCTGGAGTACGTCGAATCGATCCTGCGCTCGATCGAGGAGTCGCCGCAGGAATCGCGCGCGCTCGTCGCGGAGCTCAAGCGCAAGGCGGACGAAGCGAGCGCGATCAAGAGCAAGCTTCAGGCGGAAGCGCAGCTGCGTCGCGCGAATCAGAACGATCCGTGGAACGGCGGCGAGCAGCCGCGACTCGTCGCGCGCTATACGCTCGCGCAGCGAATCGAGCTCGTCGAAAGCTTTAAGAACGCGCTCGAACGACGCGTCTTTCTGTGGAACCACGCGGCGGACTTCTTCGCCGCGCGCGCAAGCGGCGCGCTCCATGAGCCGCAGGACTTCAGTCGTCAGGACCTTGAAACGCTCCTCGCCGCGACCACGAGCGTCCGCGATTATTTCGGGGACACGGGCAACGGCAGGAGCTGGCGCGCGAGCTTTGACGTCGACGCGCTCATCGTGGAGCTCCGTCAGGCGCTCGAACTTCCGCCGTCCCAGCGACCGCGCGTCGCGCGCGACTCGCAACGCCGTCAGACCCGAGGCTACGTCGAGAGCGTCGGACAGCGTCTTTACGCCAGCGCCGCCGACGCGGAACTCGACGAAGCGCTCGCCGAAGAGCTCAAGAACGACCCGATCGAGGTCGAGCGCGAACGTCGCGTGCGGTTCCTGCACGACCGAATCAACGCAATCGCCTACAAGATCGAGAAAACCCCCATGACGCGGGAACAGCGTCAGGTCTTCGAACGTCCGACGACCGCGAAATGGTCCAATATCGTCACGGCGCTCGCGTGCGACCAGACCAACGGAATGGCGCTGCTGGTCGCGTTCGAGAAGCACGAACGGGTCGCCGGCGGTCATTCTGGCCGCGCGCTGCAGCAGCTTGCGCTCAGAATGACGACCTCGCAGTCGGAGACGTGCCGGCTCTATGGCCGCGCGATCGACGTGATCTACGACAATCCGAACGTCAAGGCGTACGTCTCCGAGGCGCTCATCAATCGCCTGTTGCCGGTCCGCGACCCAGAGTTCGCGGTCGTTCAGGAGACGGTTCTCAACAACCCGGTGGTCGGCCAGCGTCGCGTCGACACGCAGGTCTCGATCTCGCTCCAGCCGGACCCCAACCGTCTGCTCATGTCGCTCAACATCAACGGCAGAGTCCACGCGAACACGAGCAGCGCGGTCATGAACGCGAAGCTTCATAACGAGAGCTACGCGAACTACGTCGGGCGCAAGACGCTCGAATGGCGCGACTCGGGTATCGCGTATTCCCCCGCGGTCGTCGACGCGAGCTCGCAGAGCGTCCTCAACGCGGTGGAGACGGACCTCGACTTCGTGCCGCTCGTCGGCGACCTGGCGCGCGGCGTCGCTCGCAGTCAGTATGAGCAGCGTCAGGGAATGATCGACTCCGAAGCGCGCGCGAAGATCGTCAATCAGACGCGCAAGCAGTTCGATCAGGAGGCGAACGCGCGATTCGACGCGGTCAACGCGAAGATGCGCGAAGGTTTCTTCCGCAATCTGGCGAACCTGGGACTCTCGCTGCGAACGCAACGGTCGCGCACGACCGACGACTGGCTCCTCGCCTCGCTGCGGTTCGGCGCCGAATACGCGCTCGGTTGCCAGACGAACGAGCCCGCAACGCTCCCGGGCGCCTTCGCCGACGTCAAGATTCACGAGTCGTCGATCAACTCGTTCCTGACCCAGCTCGACCTCGCCGGACGCTCCTTTACGCCGGAAGAGGCGCTCGCGTATATCGCCAAGACGCTCAATAATCCGAAGCTCGCCGAGTTTGAGATCGAAGAAAACGAGCTGAGCTTTACGTTCGCGAAGGAAGATCCGGTCACGGTGCGGTTCTACGAAGATCGCGTATGTCTGATCCTGAGATTCGCCAATCTGACGCTCGGTCAGAAGAGCTGGGACAATATCGAGACGGAAGTCGCGTATCGTCCGACGGTCCTCGAGGACGGAACCCCGACCATGATCCGAGACGGCGCGATCGCGCTCTACGGACCGGCGAGCGTGATGGAGCAGATCCCGATCCGCGCGGTCTTCTCGAAGATCTTCCCGGCTCAGAAATCGCTCGATCTGCGCTTCGAAGCGCTGCGCAAGGACGAACGGTTCGCCGGGCTCGCGCTCGGACTCTGCCGCGTCTCCAAAGG
>CACYBR010000234.1 GCA_902772705.1 uncultured Planctomycetota bacterium | reverse complement strand
GTTTCTATTGCGAGAGACCCTCGTCGTGTAAGAGCGGAAACACATCGTCGAGAAATCGGGATCGACGTCGGCGGCGGAAGCGATGATTCTCTCAAGCTTAAGGCACGCTTCCCAATACCCCTTCGGAACAGTCGCCGATATAGCGCCGGCCCTATACTGCACGGCGCAATACTCCGATTTCGCCTTCTCAAGCGCCTTGTAGCGTTCGACGTAAAACGCGCTGGTCTCGCCTTCCGGAATTTCAAGAAGAGATTCGTCAAAGGGAATCTTTTCCAGATCGACAGGCTCCGCGTCTTGGGCGGATGCGACAGGAACGGCGGACGACGCGACGAAGAAAACAACCGCTAATAGGAAACCAAACATAAATTTAGCGACGCTAGTCATTTGTTACACCTTTCTTAAACGATAAGGCGGACGTCGGAAGAATGTGACGCGCAACGGTTTACGCGTTCTGAAAAGAATTGTACGCAAATTCCGTCTAGGTTCAATTAGCGACGAAAAAGCGGCGGCCGCGACCGCGCGGCTCCGGGTTCGCGCTACCGCGCGCGAAAACAATGATCCCGTTGGTCGCTAAAACGTTAACAAACTTAAGCCGACCAACGGGAGGCGAAAACACGCGCATGAGCGGAGTCTCATAATAAAAGCCGCCTTCGGCGGTCACTTAACGTCCGGGAACGCCTTTTCGAGAAGTTCTTTGAGTTGGCGCCGCGCGCGTGCGTGTCGATAACCTTTCCTTCCTTGTCGACAAGGATCCTCGTCGGAATCGTGACGATTCCGTAGTATTCGCACAGATGCGCGTTGTTCTCGCCGTCTTCTTCGTTCGCTTGTAGAGAGCTTACGCACGCAGGCACGCCATGGGAGGTTGCGCTCCTCTTCTAACTTCTCACGCGCCTCGAGATCGCTATCGAGACTGTAACCGACGATCTCGCCAAACGCGTCTTCAGGTTTAACAGTCTCGACGAAAGAGCCGGACGCTAACATTACGTCATTCAGACGCCTGAACATTCTCTTCCGCAGGCGTTTCGCCGGGAACGTCGTGGAGCTTGAGGACGACAAATTGAGAGTTTTCATAAACGCGATTCGCGTCGATAAACTCCTGCCATCGCCGGAGCGCTTCGGGAACCGAGAAGATTGTGTACGGGGGAGTTTCGACAATCGCGTACTGGTATCCGTCTTCCTCGCTTTCGCGTAACACGCGCGCGCGTCCCTTATTGAGGAACACGACGTTGAGCGCTTGATTCCAGCGCGTGGGAGACCCTTCCGGATCGCCGGGATTGGCGTAAAAACGCTCCATTTTATGGAACCATTTTACGATAGAAACGGCGTCCTGCGGGATTTCTTTCCAGTTTCCCGCTTCGGCGCGCCGCGCGTGCCACTTGAAGGATTCGCACCCGCGTGGAACGAGGAAGATCGCGTTTTCAGGCGTGTTGTCGCGGACCCATCGACAGGCGTCGATCCAGCCGTCGGCGATCGATTCCTTCGGGGGCGCGCTTCGTGGAATCACTTTGGAGCCGCGCAGGTCGACAAAAGAGCACAACCGCCACGCCGGCGCGGCGACGACGACGATTGAGAGCCATACGAGCAGGCTCGACATAAGGGTTGGCGAAAGGAAGGACGGAGTTTTTTCGTCTCGAAGACGACTCCTCCGACAGCCCCAAACCGCAACCGCGGCGGCGGTCAGCAGCAGCGCGCCGAGAATAACCGTCGTCGCGATATAGGAGACGGCGGACGTCGGCTTGGGAATAGGAATCAAACCGTCGACGGCGGACGCTTTCGCGAGCGCGACGGCGCGGCGATAGAAGAACGCGCGGCAGAGCCAGTAAACGCCAAAGCCGCAGGTCAACGTTGCCAACCCGGAATAGAAGAACGACGTAAGCGGTTGTTTCCCTCGCGAAGCGTCGCGCCTCGCGCGCGACGCGACGACCTGAGCAAGCGTCAGTCCCAGACGAGTCGAGAGAAAAACGAGTCCAAAGGGAACCGCCCAGTCGGAAAGGCGATACCAGTAATACCGCAGGAGACTCGCGCAGACCCGAGAATCTGTCAGGACCCCGATCGAAGCGAGCCATTTGGAACCCCAGTCGATCGTCGCGCCGATCCCGGCAAAGAGAACGGCGGCGCCAACAAACGCGCACAACCGTGTAAAACGCGCGTTAGAGACGTCGACCGGCCCAACGACGTCGGGTTCGCCAGAACGTTCCCGGCGCAGATAAGAGAGCAGGAACGCGCCGAGCGTCGCGAGCATAACGACCGTCAGCGTCATGAGCGCAAAGCGCGTCAGAAACGTCCATGGAAGAGAGGACGCGACAAGATGATGCTGCAGGCGCTCAAAGACGTAAATTCTGCGCGATTCGCGAATGACGTCGGCGGACGCGCCCGCGTCAAGTCGGAGCGCGGGTATCACGCCGAGGAGCGAGATCGCGCCGCCGACGACAAGTCCGGGAAGCGTCCTGAGGAGCTCGCGGAAAAAGCGTTTCACGCGTCGCGCTGCGCGCGTTCCCAACGACGAGGGGACCGTTTCTCCTGCGACGGTCGTTTCCTTGAGCGACGCGCCATATCGCAGATGCGCGTCAATCGCCCAGGCCAGCAGGCACGCCAGAACCGTCCAGCCGCCGACAAGGACGTGAAACGCCGAACCAATTCCCATCAGAATCCAGCCGCGATTGAATTTGCCTTCAAAGAAACACGCGAGTCCCCAGAAGACAAACGGAAACGCCAGTCCCTTCCCTTCGACCCCGCCAATGATCCATTCTCCCGCGAGATGAAACGACTCAAGGTAGAACGCGAACGCCGCGGCGGTCAGGATGGAAACGAAGTTCGCCGGTATGAGCGAGCGACTCAGACGACGCCACGCGCACGCGGTGAGCAGCCATACGAGGACGCGTCCGACCCAAACGAGAACGTCCTGCGAGAAGAGGAAGGACAGGAGTCCAAAGCTCGCGTAGAAGAGCCAGTGCGAGTCGGGCGTGTTGAGGAACGGGTCGGCGCTAAGCCACGAATGATTCCAGAAATGAATCGCCTTGCCGACGTAATACTGTTCGTTGACGTCTGGCGTCGGCCACGCGCCGTAGAAAACGAAGACGATAAAGATCAGCAGAATTTCAAAAAGCGCGATCCAGAAGCGTCCGCGCTCCTTTCTATCAACAGAACCGTCGGCGGTCGTTTCCGAGGAAACACAATCGTTTTTCAAAGATTCGTCCGTCATTCTGTAATCCTTTCATCCGCGTATGAAACTCACGTCCAACGGTCATGGGAGCATTAAAAAGCCGAGCGCAAAGATTCCCGCGTCAATGAGTCCGTGACTAATCCACGCGCCATAGATGGAATCGGAACGTTTGTAGATCGCTTGCCAGACAAAGCCGCCGACCGCGACTCCAAACGAGCAGAACCAGGTCAGGAAGTTGGCGTATCCAAAGTAAACGCCCAGCAGCACGACATGGTGAAGCATGAACGCGCCGTTCGTTATGAGCGCGGCGCGAAGCCATGACCGATTCTTCGCCAGACGACCAAACGCAAACCAGCGCCAGTAATATTCCTCGAGGCCGGAATGGACGATCGAGTAGAAGCAGAAGAGGAACGCGTACGGTCCGATCGACGCCATTCCAAAGCCCTCAAGGCGCCCCATCAGCTCGCCGCGAAGGCGGTCAAAGAGCGCCTCAAGGCTCCCGCCGGCGTTCATGCAATATCGTCCGGAAAAGAAAATCGCCAGCGCGACGACCAATCCAAAGAGGAAGCCCGGCAAGACGCCGCGAAAATTGAAACGTCGAACGAGCCAGCGTTCCTTCAGAATCAACGCGACGAAGACGACGGGAAAACCGAATTGCAACGCCTTGCCGACAACGTAGCACGCCTTCGACACGTTCGGATCGAGCCCTTTGCCGAGAACAAAGTAAAGCCACGTCAAAAGCGTCGGATAAAAGAGCGTGTAGATTATGACAAGCGCGCCTCCGAGCCGTTTCTTCGGCGCGGATTGCGAAACTTCGTTAGCGGTATCGTTCATCGCTGAAAACCTCCGTTTCAGGGACGACGGCGATCAAAGCGCGCGAAACGCGGCGGCTGCGGCGGCGATCGTCTCGTCGATTATCGCGTCCGTATGAACGACGCTCGTGAACATTGTTTCGAACTGACTGCACGGAAGATAGACGCCCGAGTCGAGGAGACTCCAGAAGAACCGGGCGAACTTCCCGCGATCGCAACGATTCGCGGACGGCCAGTCGCGAACTGCGTCGTCCTGTTCTGAGAGGAAGAAGATCGTCGACATGCCGCCGATATGCGGGACGACCGCCTTCACGCCGGCGTCCTTCGCCGCGGATTCTATTCCGTCGGCAAGGCGCGTCGTCGTGCGTTCGAGTTGATCGTAGAGACCGGGCTCGCTCTGCAGAACCTTCAGCGTCGCGATTCCTGCCGCCGTCGCGAGGGGGTTGCCGCTGAGCGTACCCGCCTGATACACCTTTCCGACCGGCGTGACGGCGTCCATAATTTCCTTTCTGCCGCCGTAGGCGCCTACCGGCAGTCCTCCGCCGACAATCTTGCCCAGCGTCGTCAGGTCGGGAATTATTCCATAGCGTTCCTGCGCGCCGCCGCGCGCGACGCGGAACCCCGACATAACCTCGTCAAAGATCAGGAGCGCGCCATGACGACGCGTCTCGTCCCGAAGCGTCTGGAGGAACTCCTTCGTTCCGGGAACGCAACCCATATTGCCCGCGACCGG
>CACYBR010000233.1 GCA_902772705.1 uncultured Planctomycetota bacterium | reverse complement strand
GTCGCGGTCGCCGCCTGATTGAAGGTCGCGCTTACGCGAGTCGTTCCCGGAGTCGTTTGGCGCGGCAACGGTTCGAGGTAAGTTCCTCGAAGCTTGACAAGCTTGCGCAGTTCAACGATCTTATGCGGTATTTCATGCATGAACGCCAGCTCTTCGAGTACTTCCGCGTCGACGCTTGGGCCCGTCTTGGTCTTTTTCACGACGGGAAGTTTAAGATCTTCAAAAAAAAGACGTTGAAGTTGTTTAGGGGAGTTGAGATTAATATTCTGCGCAAAGAGAGGATCGGGATCGGCGTTTTGAATGTGTTCGCGAATATCCTTTTCGAGTTCCTGCTGACGTTCAAGCATTTTGGCGGAAACGGAGCGAAAGACGGATTCGGCGATTGCAATACCGTCATATTCCATCTCCGCGAGCGTTTCGACGAGCGGAATCTCCAGCTCGGTCGCAAGCTTTTCGAGCGCAGGCGTTTCCAGAAGGCGATTGCGAAGAATAGACGCGGCGTTGAGAGGAACGAGGACAAGATCGGAGGCGTATTGAGCGACCGTCTCCGGATCGAGTCGATCCAGGGTGAGACGTTTCTGACCTGTTCCCATTGCGCCTTTGATATCAAAGAGCGTAACGTCGAGGTAAGAGGAGGCGACGTCCGCGAGCGTGCGATTGGTTTCGCCCGCTAGCGCAAGGTAATCGGCAATCTCAGCGTCAAACGCGACTCCGCGGAGCTTGACGCCGGACGTCAGTAGCGTAAGCGCGTCGTATTTGAGATCGAAGCCGATTTTCGCGACGGCGTTTGACTCAAGAAACGGACGCAGCGCGTCGAGCGCCGTCTCTTTCTTGAGGACGTTGAAGCCCAAAGGCGCGCGGAATGGGAGATAGAACGCTTCGCTCGGATCGAACGCGAACGCCAGACCGCAAAGAGCGGCGACGCGCGCGCGAACTCGTCCTAACACGGGTTCTTCGAGCGTGATTGAAGCGACGGACGCGAGTTTCGTTTGCGTTAGCTTCGAAACGAGGGTCTGGAGCTTCTCATCGTCGTCGACGAGCGTGACGCGCCATTGTTCGCGCGGCGCAACGCCGGGCAAGGGGAGCTCCGAGAGCGAGTTGAGGCCTGTTTGAACAAGCGAATCGTCATCGGCGGGGAGCAGAACGTTCGCGTCGACGTGTGAAGTCGCGTCGCAACGCGCCCCGTAGAGACTCCGTCGTAGACGCGTCAGTAGCGGAGTCGCCGCGTCAAGCTCGTCGTCGTCGCCGGAGTCGTCGTAAGAGCCGGCGGTCGCGCCTGGAACGTTTAAAAGAGACGGAGACTCGACGGAGGCGCTCATGCGTTCGCTCCGTTGGGATTCGATGCGGTCGAACCAGTCGGATTGTTCCGCTTCCGCGACCCCGAAACGCTCCGCGAGTTCGTCGATCTTCTTTTCAAGGGAACGGAATCGCCAATACTGGAAGAGCCGGCGCAGACGTACGGGATCGACGCCGCCAAGTCTGGCCGCTTCCCAGTCGAGCTCGATCGGAACGTCTTGTCGCAGTTTCACGAGCTTACGACTCATGAAAGCGTCTTCCTGACAATTACGGATGTTTTCGAAGCGCTTTCCCTTTTGCGTCTTCGCGCCTTCAATAACGCCTTCGAGCGTCCCGTATTTTTGGAGGAGTTCGCCGGCGACCTTCGGACCGATGAGCGGCACGCCGGGAACGTTGTCGGACGAATCCCCGACAAGCGCCTGAAAATCGACGACCTGATCCGGTCGGATTCCCCAATCGCTGAGAAGATCAGGCGCGTCGTAATATTTTTCCTTGCGCAGAAGGTAGATTGACGTGGAATCGCTTAGAAGTTGCCGCGCGTCTTTGTCGGCAGTCACTAGAACTGTCCGCCCGCCGAGTTCAGCGACCCTGCGCTGGACCGTCGCCATGATATCGTCCGCTTCGTAGCCGACAACGCCGAGCGCGGGTACGCCGATCGCCTTAAGAAATTCTCGTGTAAAGTCAAACTGTAGCAACAGATCGTCGGGAGTCGCGGCGCGATTGGCTTTATATTCCGGATAAATATCGCTGCGAAACGTTTTGGCGTGCATATCGTACGCGCAGAAAAGATAGTCGAGCGGCAACCTGGTCATGATCGCTAAAACGTCGCGCACGAAGCCAAAGACGGCGCCTGTCGGCTCGCCCTGTGAGTTTGTCATCTCCATTCCAGGAGCGTGAAAAACCTGATAAATGAGGCCGTAGGCGTCGACGACGCACACAGTCTTGTCTGCCAACGAAACGTTTGATTCCATACAGTGTCTCCCAGCCGGAACAAAGAGGACGGTCCGGCATGGAATCAGTTTAACAGAAACAGAACTGGTTGGCAAATATCTGTCGGGAAAAACGGGGCGTTAGAGAAGCGCAAAAAAAACGCTCCGTACGGCGCGGATTGCGCGCGGTACGGAACGTTCTTTTCCAAGTCGAATCACAGGAGGCGGTAAGGAGCCGCCAGGCTTACAGAGACTCAGTTGTCGTCGACTTCGTCGTCCCAATCGTCGTCGTCGTCGTCATCGTCCTCGTCCTCGTCGTCGTCGCCTTCTTCATCTTCGTCGTCGACGTCGTCCCAGTCGAAATCGTCGTCCTCGTCCTCGTCCTCGTCGTCGTCTTCGTCCCAGTCGTCGTCATCGTCGTCGTCGTCGTCGAGCCAGTCGTCGTCGTCCCAATCGTCGTCGTCATCCTCGTCTTCGTCCCAATCGTCGTCGTCCTCGTCCTCGTCGTCGTCCCAATCGTCGTCCTCGTCTTCCTCGTCGCGATCGGGGCGGACAGCGCATGGCGCGACCATGACGCTGGTCGGCGATTCGTTGAGAAGGGAAGCCTGAAGCAGTTCGGCGACCTCGCAGTTGGCAAAAATATCAAAATCCATGATTCGACTCCTTAAAAAAATCCAGACGACCGCGACCGCGCGGCTCCAGGGGTTCACGGTAAAGCGCCGCCGATTGCCAAACAACCGCTTGATGCTCCCGTTTGCCGGAATGCCGGCTGAAAAACAGAACGCAAAAACGGCCCTCGAAGAACGTCTGCGGCCGACGTCTTTCTGTGTGTTTCAATGATGGATTTTTGCAGGATAGGTTCGGGGAGCTAATCCGCTCCGAACCGCGTTTTCGGTGGGATATCTCTATTATTACCAACCCCGCTCGTTTTTTCAAGCGAAAATATTACATCTTTGACGCCGGGCGTCAACCCGTGTTTCTTTAAAAGTCTCGTAAAAGACTCCGATTGTCTGTTTTTGGCGCTTTGCCGCGTTTAATTCGTGTTTTGACGAATCGTGATTGTGCCGTCGCCGGCGTCGCCAACCGGCTCTTTGGGCGTTTTGGAACGGATCAGGATCTCGCCGTCTTCTCCGACGTCGTCAAAATGAACCGACAAAATCTTGGAAACGCCGGAATCTTCCATCGTGACCCCGTAGATTGACTTTGCCGTTGACATTGTCTTTTTCGAGTGCGTTACGATAAGGAATTGCGTTTTCGGTATGAAATCCTGCAGCGCGTTGGAGAAGCGATGAACGTTCGCTTCGTCGAGCGCCGCGTCGACTTCGTCGAGAATACAGACGGGGCTGGCGCGATACTTAAAGATCGCCAGCAGCAGCGCGACGCAGGTCAGCGATTTTTCACCGCCGCTCATAAGCGTAAGACTGCGGAGTTCTTTTCCCGGCGGACGCGCGACGATTTCGACGCCGCTGTCGAGCGGATTCGACGGATTTTCAAGCGTTAGATCCGCTTTACCGCCGCCGAAGAGTTTCTTGAAGATTTCGCTGAAGTTGGCGCGCACCGCGTTGAACGTTTCGTCAAAGAGACGTTTGCAATCGGAGTTAACGCGTTCGATGATCTTCTGTATCGATTTCCGCGCCGCGATCAGATCGTTATACTGATTGAAGAGCGTCGTGTAGCGCGTGCGCAAAGTCTCAAGCGTTTCAATCGCTTCGAGGTTGACCGAACCGAGCTCCTGCAATTGTCGGCGCAGGTCGTCAATCTCTTTTTTACGCGCGTGGGCGCTTTTGGAGTCTGTCGGAACGACGAGCTCGGTCGAGTCTTCTGAGTCGCCGCGACGCTGTTCCTGCTTGACGGCGTCGGGACTGTTTTCGAGTCGATATTCCACGCTCGAAATATCGATTCCGTAATCCTCGCGCAGGCGCTCTTCAAGCGTCTTAAGCTCCTGGACATAACGTTCGCGCGCGATTTCCTGAGAACGGATCGCCTCACGGCGTTTCTCGAGCGCGGCGCGGTGTTTCTCGAGCGTCAGCAGCGCGTCGGCGCGCCTTTTTTCTCGACTGTCGCGCTCGGCGCGCAGGGTCTTGACCTGCTCGGCGAGACGTTCCTTCATCGCATAGAGAAGCGCGATCTTTGATTCGCTCGTCAGGACGGAAAGCTCCGACTGTTCCGCGCGCGCATCGAGCGTCTTGACGCGGTTTTCGTTTTCTGACGCCTGACGCGACTGTTCCGCGCGAGAATCTGAAAGACGCTTGAGTCGGTCTTCGAGGAAAACGATTCGTTCTTCCGCTTTGGCGAGCTCGATTTTGAGGTTCGTCGAACGCTTCGTTCGCTCCTGACGCTCTTTGTCGGCGGCGTCGAGGAGTCGGGTCGCGTTGTCGAGACTCTCGTCGAGCGCGGAAAGCTTGCGCTGGAACGCGTCGCGTTCCGCTTTAAGGGACGTGAGCCGCTCCGTTGTCTGTTTGAGCGTTTCCGCGAGCTCCGACGCCTCCTTGTCGAGTTGTTCCCGGCGTGTCTTGAGCTGGGCGTCCCGTTCCTGCGACGCCGACTGTTTCAGCTGGAGCGTTTCAAGCGATCGCGCCGTTTCCCGCTGGATGGCTGATTCCTTTTCGAGCTCCGCGTCGAGCGTGGAAAGGTCCTCTTTGAGACGTGAAACCTCTGCGCTGAGCTCCTCGTGATCCTTATTGAGACGCGCCGTTTCCTTCGAGAGGGACGCGAGTTCGCTTCTGCGCGAGATCAAACCTGCGACCCCCTGAGCCGAACCCACGACAAGCGTGCCGTCGGCTGAGAGAAGCGACCCGTCGGCCGCGAGAAAGCTCGTTGGTTCCCTGGTTTCGCGATAAAGTTGTTTCGCGACGGCGACTGATTCGACGATCCAGGTGCGGTGCAGAAGTCGTTGAACAAGCCCTTCGAACATGGGTTCCGTTTCGACGAATTGATCCGCGCGACCGAGAACGCCTTCGTGATTCTCAAGCGCCGTGTCGAACGGAATCGGTTTGTCGGGATTAGGATCAAGCCAGATGAAGCCGACTCGACCCGCGAAACGCGAGCCCTGACGTTCGATATAGCGAAAAAGTTCCGGTTCTGGCGGAACGACAACATATTGCGCCGTTTGCCCGAGCGCGAGTTCGATAAGCGGCGCGGCCTCAACGTTGACGCGGATGAGGTCCGCCACTAGTCCGTACGCGTTTCGGAAAGGACTCGACGGATTCTTCATCGCGCTGAGCGTTTCGCGCACGCCTGGACTGATTCCCTCGTATTTGCGCAGCAGATCGTTGAGAACCGCCGAGCGTTCGTCGTAAGCGGCGCGCTTGCGTTCCAACTCGGTGAATTCGACCTGACGTTCGCCGAGTTCGCGATTGAGTTCGGCGCGTTTTTCGCGAAGTTGATCGAGCTTGCGCGCCGACGTCTCGCGGCGTTGCGTCAATTGCGCGCCGTCCGTCTGAAGGCGCGTCGTCGTTTCCGCGAGCTCCGCCTGCTGTTTCTCGAGCTCTTCCTTCTGGCGCGTTTTCTGGTCGCACGCCGTCACGAGCGAAGTTCGATGCGCTTCAAGCGTCGCGAACTCGCCGGCGAAACGCGTCGCGTCCCCGACGCCCGTTTCACGTTCGCGCTGGAGACTGTTGCGTGTTTGCGAGAGTTCGTGCATGCGCGCCGCGAGCTCTTCGACCGTCTTGTTTTCGTTGGTAAACTCCGTATGGATCCGCGTCGCCGCGTCGCGCGCCGCGACAAGCTCCTGCTCCGTACTGCGCGCCGCTTTCGCGTCCGACGCGGTCTTAATGACGATCGCGCGACCCTGCTTGACGGCGGTCGCCGATTCTGCTCGTAATTCTCGGATCTGCGCAATCTGATATTCTACGCCCGACTGCTCCGCCGCGATGCGTTCGCGCGTCGACGACAGCTCCGCCTCGAGCTCGCGAAGTCCATGATCCGCGTCGGCTATCTCGACCGCCAGCCTCGAAGAGTCCGTTTCAAGCGTCTGAATCTTTTCAGAGATTTCTGATTCGAACGCTTCAAAATCGCTTGTTTGTTCGCTTACGAGCCGGCGAGCTTCCGTCTTCATGCGCCATTCGTACAGCGAGACCTCCGTGCGAAGTTTTTGCAGTCGCGCGGAGCATTTGCGATATATTTCCGCCTTGCCCGCCTGCGCTTTGGTCTTGCGCAACTGCGCTTCTATCTCGTTGACAATGTCTGAAAGACGAAGAAGGTTCTGCTCGACGCGTTCCAAACGTCGCGTCGCTTCCTGTTTCTTCGCGTTAAAGCGAGAAATACCCGCCGCGTCCTCCAGAACGGAACGACGCTGAACGCTTGTGCTTTGCAGCAGCGCCTCGACGCGACCCTGTTCAATGACCGCGTAGCCCTGCGCTCCCAGACCGACGCCGCCGACGACGTCGCGAAAATCCTTCAGTCGCGCCGACTGACCGTTGATGAGATATTCCGATTCGCCGCTGCGATAAACGCGGCGTGTGAGATGGATCTCGTCCGCGTCCAGCGGCAGGAGCCGTTTTTTATTATCAAAAGAAATCGTGACCTCGGCTGAACCGAGCG
>CACYBR010000232.1 GCA_902772705.1 uncultured Planctomycetota bacterium | reverse complement strand
CTTTGTTCCGCTCGAAGATTTTCTCGAGGACTGGGAACCGGAAGAAGGAGAAGAACGAGACGAAGAAGATAGATGCTTCCCCGAATGTTCTCGCGAAATCGTCGAACTTCGAGGGTAAAGCCGCGACGCAAGCGTTGCAAAGAGACGATTGACCCTCAAGGGAAATTAGTTCATCGAAAGGACAAATAAATGGACGCCCAATCGCTTCTATCTGATTTTCTGTATTTCCAGAAAACAAAATCGGATCTAACCGCCGCGTTCGGAAACGATTTGCATAACGTTTCGACGACGCCTGTCATAGTATCTCGCGACGCCGCGGTCTTTGCGATCGATGTGTATCTTTCCGGCAAAATCACGAAAAACCAGCTGGTCGACTGGGTGAACGTCCTGTGGTTTACCGACTTATTCGAATACGCCGACGAGGATGCGGATTCTATCGCCAGCGTTATGGACGTTCTGGAAACGTTAGACGAAGAGGGCGCGGAGTTTTCGACGGAAGATTTTCAAAGAATGAAGGAATGTCTCTTAAACAACGAAGAATATTGATCGCGGCGACTCCTAACGTTGGGATTCTCGCGACGCCGTCAATATATGCAAGATTTAACCTCAGAAATAACAACCTCTATACAAGATGAAAACAATCGACGTTCGATTATCCGCAGCCGACATGGCGAATCTCCAAGACATGACCGGCAAACGTTTAGACGCTTATAAGCGCGATTTTTCGGAGTTCAAAAACGTCTACGGGATCGTCGGACTTCGCGTCGAGGGCGACGCCTGGACTTTCACCAATTTCATCGAGGTCGCGGATTATTACGGAGCCGACGAAGACGTCGCTTTTTTTCGGTTGCAACGCGCCAACTGGGACGATATTCATTCTTATATTCCAGACCAAACGATGATAGAAACGCCGGTTGACCGCGTTATTTCTTCAATCGACGTCGTCAACGAGCGGCAAAAACTTTTCGTCGAAGAGGTTCAGACCTACGAAGTTTGCCTTACCCGAGGCGTCGTCTTCAAATTTGACGACGGGGGCGAACTCTCGTTTGAGAAGGACATTTGGTTTTCGGAAATGATTACGGTAAGAAAAGGTTACAATCTAATCCAGTGTTTCTCGCCGACCGACGAGTTTGTTGAAAACTGGGAAGACGATCATCGGGGAGAATGCTCCCGCGAAATCGTCGAACTTCGAGGGTAAAAAAACGACAGACCTTCGACTCGGTAGAACAAAGGCAAGTCGGCGGCGGTCTCGCAGCCGCCGCCGAGGATTACCGGCGCCGCGCGCGTGATACGCTTCCTGCTCGTCGGCGAGTTTGCCGCAGCGGCGCAACGACGGGTTTTATTTTGCGCCAAAACGCGTTATAAGACCATCAGATTTGGTCGTACGCGCCATCGCGACCTCAATCGAATCGAGGAGCGAAACGCATAGGGGCAAGAAAGAAGCCGTTGCGAAAGAATACATGCGCGATCCTGCGGTTTTTGCAGACGCGTTTAATCACCGCCTTTACAAAGGCAGGGAAGCAATCGCCCTCGGGAACCTTCAAGACCTCGTCGCCAGCGCGAGCCGTCGACGAACAAAAGGTCTTTTTCCCAACGACGGGAAAAAGCGCTTCTCGTTCAGGTCAGGCGAGGTGACGAGTCGTCGTCGCGTCCAAGTTTGGCGTTCCCCCTGATCGACCCGTCTGCGCGTCGCGCCCCATTGACACGAGGGGCGATTTGGGGTAGCTTTACGGTAAGTTGGACCCCAGCCTTTTGGGCGCGAAACTTGTAAAAATCATTGGTTCGGAAACGACGAAGCGCGAGCGGAGTCGTTTCATGGAGCAAAGGTCCCGTCTGGCGGCGGCGACACGACGTCTTTCTGTGATTCATCAGGAGTTTTATCATCAGGAGTTTTACAATGCAGAATCGTCTTCCTAATAGAGCAAAATCGTTGAAGTTTGAGCCGTTGGAAAGCAGGGAGCTTCTCTCGGTCAATCCTTTGGAGACGTGCCCGGGACAGATTCCGG
>CACYBR010000231.1 GCA_902772705.1 uncultured Planctomycetota bacterium | reverse complement strand
GGGCGTTCGCGAGACCCTGCGACGTCTCAAGAACAACGAAGCGGTGCTAATCTTCCCGGAAGGCAGTCGCTCTTTCGACGGCGAGCTTGCGCCATTTACGTCCGGCTATGCGGCTATGGCGATCAAGTCCAACGCTTGCGTCGTTCCAGTAGCGATTTCAGGCGCGTTCGAGGCCTATCCGCGTACGAGAGCTATTCCCTCGCCTTTCGGAGCGCGCGTAAAGGTCGAATATGGCGAACCGCTTTCGCCGGAATTTCTTAAGACAATATCAGAGGAAGAGGTCAACGATCTCGTTGTCTCAAAGATCCGCGAGATGTACGAGCGCAATCGTCCACGTCCTCGAAAACATTCTGTTCCCGCGCAAACTAAGGAGAATCCATGAAACTCTTTCGTTATCACATGCTAATCGCCGTTGCGGTCATGTCGGCGCCCCTTCTCTCTGCGGCTAACGCTCAGGATAAAAACGTCAATATTGAGCCCTCCGTCAACAACGCCCAGAGCGTCAACGTTATCGATTTTGGCGCCGTCGGCGACGGAACGACCGACAATACCGAAGCTTTCCAAAAGGCTCTTGATTCTCTGGGACCAGCTGGCGGCGTTGTCAACGTCCCTCAAGGTCAGTACAAATTCACGGGAAGCGTTAATATTCCGCAAGGCGCGACCCTTCGTGGTCCGTGGAACTCCGTCACCGCTCACAACGGTTGCCGAGACAAAGGGCTTCCCAAACCTACCGACGACGGCGCGACTTTTCTTGTCACTGGCAACGCCGGCACGGAAGACGCCGACGCTTTCATTACTCTTCACACTAACAGCGTCCTGCAGGGCGTGGTCCTCTACTGGCCCGAACAGAAAGAAAACGACGTCCCGACGCCCTATCCGTGGGCGGTCAAGATGCGAGGTAAGAATCCCGCGATCGTCGACGTCGAGCTTCTCAATCCTTATAACGCGATCGACGCGTCGAATAACGAACGCGCGCTTATCCGAAACGTCCATGGACAACCCCTTCGCCGCGGTATTTTCGTTGACCGTATTTACGATATCGGTCGCATCGAAAACGTCCATTTTAATCCATGGTGGAGCATGAAGCCAAAGCTTCTCAGCTGGCAGCAACAACACGGCGAGGCGTTCATCTTCAAACGCACCGACTGGCACTACGTTCTGAACACGTTCTGCTTTGGCTATGGCGTCGGCTATGAGTTCGGCGGTAGCGACGACGGCGTTTGTAACGGCAACTTCCTTGGTATTGGCGCCGACAGCTGCCATACGTCCGTACTCGTTGAACAAAGCGCGCCCTTTGGCGTTCTCATAACAAATGGTGAATTTGTCGCCATGAAGGGCGACAACCCGACTCAGGTTGTCGTTTCCAAAACGAATCAGGGTTCCATCCGTTTCTCTAACTGCGCTTTTTGGGGTCCCTGCGAACAAATCGCTCGCCTTTCCGGCAACGGCACAGTTGGTTTCAGCGACTGCGAATTTGTACAGTGGGATCGCAATAATAAGGGTAACGCCGCGATCCAAATTGACGGAGGTTCCGTGATGATACGAGGTTGCAACTTCCAGGAAAACAAAAAACAGATTTCAATCTCGGAACGAACGAAACGCGCCATCATAACCGACAATTTCGTTAAAGGCGCTCCCAGAATCGATTCAAAGTGCGAAAACGTTCGTATCGAAGGCAATCTGGGCGACTGACGTTTCTCATCATGCGCTAAACGCCGTCTCCAAACATAGAGCCGGACGTTCCTCATCGGGACGCCCGGCTCTATGTTTTAAGGAAAAACAACTATCAACGAATGAAATTCGTCATGACAAGGGGTTCGTTCTGTGGAAGCCCCCACTTCTCTTTTCCAAGCTTTATGCACTTCATGAGGAACGTCATATTCCTGGCGAGGGTTCGTATTCCCTGCAAGCCTTCGGCGTCGTCTTTCGCTTCCCCGGGATTCATCCCGTGGACGCTGTTCCAGTATTGTCCGGAAACCACCGGCATACCAGAAATGGTGAAATACTTGTTCAGTTCGTCAAACGTGGCTGAAAGCCCGCCTCGACGCGCAACAACAACGCTCATGCCGACTTTCATGGACTTATCGAACGCGGAACTGAAAAACAGACGATCCAGGAAGGAAATCAACGCGCCATTGGCGGAAGCATAATAGACTGGAGAAGCGACAATCATCCCGTCGCACTCCTGAAACTTTGGCGCCGTTTCATTGACAACGTCGTCAAAAACGCATTTCCCGTTCTTTGCGCAGTAACCGCAAGCGGAACATCCGCGAATCACTTCGGAACCGACGCGAACCGTCTCCGTTTCCACTCCCTCTGCGGCGAAGACCTTGATCGCTTCCTCAAGCGCAAGCGTGGTATTCCCGCGTGGTCTGGGACTTCCGTTGATGATCAAAACTTTCATGATTAATCCTCATATTGCCGGGTGTTACGACGTTGTCTCGTCGACTGTCGCAATGACTTCGAAAAAGCGTATTCTTCGAACTTGCATTAAAACGAAGTTGTATTCACTTCACGACGGCTCGTTTCGAAGCGAACTTCATCCCCTCTCCAAATGATCTTTTCAAAATCAAAACGCCCTGTCTGGAACGAACGCCCATCATAGAGTCCCAATTCTCCGAAAGTCGCGGGGACAACATTGAAAAGCAGGAAATCGGCATAAGCGCCGACCTGCAGGAAGTCGCCGTCGCCAGAGCTAAACTTGGGCGCGTTGAGGAGACGCGCTGGCGCCGTCGTCGCCAGAGGATAAACCCTCGATAAAGGAAGATTCTCAATCGTCGAGAGATTAACAACTCCGTTCGATACCGGAAAGGACGCGCAGGCAAGCAGATTCGGATCGCCGGCAAGCGTGACTTTGCCGTTTGGTTGTATTTCAAATTCGCAAAGTTCCATCGAATACTTTCCGGGTGGAAAGCCTGCCAGCGGCGACTGATCGCTGATAAGAATCAAACGGTCAAGCCCTTTCGCGCGTACGATCGTACGTACAAGTTGCGGAGAGATGTGAAAGCCGTCCACTATGATACTTGCGTTAAGCCGATCGTCTGCAAGCTGAGCAAAGAAGTAGTTTTCCCACTTTGGCAACAGATGTCGAGTCGCGTTGCTCAGATGAGTCGAAAGCGTTGCGCCAGCTCGAACCGCTTCGTCAATTTCCGCGCCGTTCGCGTTGGTGTGACCGATAGAAACGACGATACCTTCAGAACGCAGGAAACGCACAAATTCGCCAACATTTGGGTACTCGGGACTCAGTGTTACGAGTTTCACAAGCCCTCGAGAAGCTTCCTGAACCGTGCGGATCAATTCCTGTGAATAAGGAATGCAAAACTTCTTCGGATGCGCCCCGATCGCGCCCTCTGCGGTTGAAATAAAAGGCCCTTCAAGGTGAATTCCCCAAACGAGCGGACGATACGCAGGATGTTCTTCGAGAGCGTCGGCAATCGTTTTAGAAGCTTTGATCATCGTCTCGCGAGCGTTCGTCGTGAGAGTCAGACAACATCGGAAAACGCCGTCGCGAAGCATTTTGTCGAGCGTTTCAACAACGCCCTCTTTCGTCAGGTTTGCAGAGGACATTTCATGCCCAACTGCGCCGTTTACCTGAATATCGAAAAGTCCCGGCGCAATCCAGGGCAAGTCGACTTTGGGCGCCGGCGACGACGTTTCGAGAGAAACGATCCTGTCTTCCTTCACGCCAACCTTTACAATCTCGAGAGTATCGTAGCGTCTTCCACAATATGAACGAATTTCCTTCGTCATGGTCTGCCCCTCATAAGCTCCTTACCGATCATTCGGCGACAACCTTCTCGACAATCTGCTTGTCGAAATAGTTGATTGACATGCCCGCGTCGACGACAATCTTCTGCGCAACGATTCCACTTGAGCGCGGACTCAGCAAAAAGACTGCCGCAGCGGCGGCTTCCTCCGTCTTGACGGCGGACTTTCGAGGAATGACACGTTCTGCGAAAAGGTACGAGTCAAGATATCCGGGAATACCGGCGGACGCTGAAGTCTTGAGCAACGACGGCGCGACGGCGTTGAAACGAATCTGTGAGAAAGATGCAAACGATTTCGTCAGGAAAGCCAGCGAAGAATCAAGCGCGGCCTTGATCGGCGCCATATAGCCATAATTTTCGCTCGCCATCGTCGTCGTCGAGATCGACATTGTCACCACGGACGCGTTTGGCTTAAGAAGATCGGCGAAAGTCCGGGCAAGCTCAACGAGAGAGAAGCACGAAATATCAAGAGCCTGCAAAAAAGCTCTTTTTGGAGTTTCATGAAAAGGCTTCATTCCCTCGGAATAATCAGCAAACGCGATCGAATGGAGCATACCGTCGAAACTGTCGAATCGAGCGCCAACAGCGTCTCGTAACGCGTGAATTTCGTCCTCATTTTCGACGTTGCAGGTAAAGAACGAGGAATCGGGAAACAGTTTGCTTACGCGTTCAAGAATTGTTTGATTCTGAACGACAAAAACACATTCTGAACCTTCTTCGACGAGCATTTTGGAAACGGCGTACGCAACGCTCTTTTTATTCGCGACGCCAAAGATCAAAAAACGCTTTCCGGCAAGTTGCAAAAAGTCCACTGGCACATCCTGAAATATAAGCGGTCTAAAATTACTTCTCTCTTCTTACATGAAACGTCAGACGACCGCTGAAGAAACGTCCGACGTTTCATGAACATGCGCGCTCCTCACGACGTCAGACGGAGCGTTTTTAAAAAAGCTCCGTCCAAAGAACATGTAAAAGTTCACGCATTCGACGGCTTCTCTTCGGTCTCGCCGCGGCGTTTACGTACAGCGGCGGCGATAAACGCCTTGAAGAGAGGATGCGGATGCGTCGGTTTAGACTTGAATTCCGGATGATACTGAACCGCGACAAACCACGGATGCTCTTCAATTTCAATCACTTCCACCAGCTTTCCGTCAGGACTCGACCCAGAAATCACAAGTCCGCCGTCAATGAATCGATCGCGATATTCGTAGTTAAATTCGTATCGATGTCGGTGACGTTCCTGAATATCCAGCGAGCCATAAGCGCTGGCGGCGCGCGAGCCGGCAATGAGCGAAGTCGGTTGGGAACCAAGACGCATCGTTCCACCCATGTCGGTAACAGAACGCTGCTCGTCCATCAGGCAGATTACAGGATACTCGACGTCTTTGTTGAACTCGGTCGAATTAGCGTCCGTCATGCCGAGGACGTTACGAGCATACTCAATGACCGCGCACTGCATACCAAGGCAAATTCCAAAGAACGGAATATTGTGTTCGCGCGCAATACGCACAGCCTCAATTTTCCCCTCGACGCCGCGTTCGCCAAACCCGCCAGGAAGGAGAATTCCTTGAACGTTTTCGAGCATCGCGCGAGTTTCTTCTCGTTCAAGATTCTCACTGGGAATTCGCAAAATACGAACGCTCGCAGAGTTCGCGATTCCGCCATGGTCCAGCGCCTCGTAGATCGATTTATAAGCGTCCTTATGTTTGGCATACTTGCCAACGACTGCAATCGTAACTTCCGTCTTAGTATGGCGAAGCGCGTTGAGAAGTTCATGCCATTTGGTGAGGTCGAGTTCTCTGGCGTTTGACAAACCAAGCCGTTCGACAAGCATTTGGTCCATCTTATGATCGACGAGCGAGAGAGGAACTTCGTAAATCGAAAAATCAGCGTCGCGTTCCTCAACAACGTGCTTCGCCGGAACGTTGCAGAAAAGCGCGATCTTATCGATATCTTCCTGAGCGATCGGCTGTTCTGTACGGCACACGATAAAATCGGGTTGGATGCCTATCTGACGAAGTTGCCCCACGCTGTGCTGAGTTGGTTTCGTCTTGAGCTCACGAGCCGCCTTCAGGTAGGGAACAAGGGTTAAATGAATAAAGCAGCAGTTTTCCCTGCCAACGTCAATCTGGAACTGACGAATCGCCTCAAGAAACGGCAAACTTTCAATATCGCCAATCGTGCCGCCTATCTCCGTGATAACGACGTCAACTCCATTCGTCGCAAGTCGACGAATACAACTCTTGATCTCGTTGGTTACGTGCGGAATAACCTGAACTGTCTTGCCCAGGTATTCGCCGCGGCGTTCCTTGTCGATAACGCTCTTGTAAATCTGTCCTGTAGTCCAGTTGCTATCGCGAAAAAGAGGAGAATGAGTGAAACGTTCGTAATGTCCAAGATCGAGGTCGGTTTCACTACCGTCGTCCAGTACGTAGACCTCGCCATGCTGATACGGGCTCATCGTTCCAGGATCGACATTGATATAGGGATCCAGCTTTTGCATCCTGACAGAAAGTCCGCGATTCTCCAGCAACATACCAATCGAAGCGCTTGTAAGGCCCTTTCCCAGTGAACTTACAACGCCGCCGGTGACGAAAATATGTTTGGTCATAAACTCATCCTCTGTATTATGAATGTGGAAACGTTATCAGCGATCACGAAAACCAAACCACGCCGTAAAAGTGGGCAAGTCAACAACACACAGAAACAAGGAGAAACGTACAGGAAAAAGAACGTCTCGCCGTTCCAGCGTGTAGTTTTTTTTTTACCGCCGAACGGGGGTCCTGTACAAATCCGTCAGAGTACCCCAAACTCGAGATTTCAGGGATACAACGAAAACGACAAGCGAAAAAAAAAAGCGTGCGGCGACATTGTCGAATCGCCGCGCCTCTCCAAATATCAGGTGAGATTTTAAGCTCTCGTCAGAAAAAGTAAAGGCCCTGAGAAAAAATATCTTTTCTCAGGACCCCGCGTACAACGACCGGTTCAATGGAGACGCATACCGGGCTTGGCGCCTTCGTCGGGAGAAACAACGAACACGTCGGGACCGCCGGGACCTGCCGCGACAATCATCCCCTCGCTAAGCCCAAACTTCATTTGGCGAGGTTGGAGGTTAGC
>CACYBR010000230.1 GCA_902772705.1 uncultured Planctomycetota bacterium | reverse complement strand
CCTGACGGAAGCGGTCTTCCGACCGGCGACCTTTAACGCTCTTCATTTTATCCGTCGTAAACGTCGAAATAAAGACGCGGAGACGTTTTTCCTCCGCGAATGTTGTTTCCTGAGTCCAGACGCGTTATCATAGAACCGCGCTTTCCGTCAAACGAACGCCGTCGATATCCTTTCGCGTGAGACGAAATCCAATCAATCAGAATGAAAGGTCAAACTATGCCAACCCTGCGTCAGACAATCCTGAAAGGCGTCGCCGTCTTCATAACGCTGGCCTCGACGCTCGCCGCTCCAGCCGCCGACGACGTTGTCATTGCTGAAAACGGCGCGACCGAGTACGCTGTTCTTCTGCCCGACGACGCTTCGGAAGTCCAAAAGACCGCTGCGGAAGAGCTGCGAAGCTATCTGCGTCAGATCGCCGACGTCGACACGCGCGTCATAACCGAGAGCGAAGCGACCGCCGCCGGACGGCTGGCGACTCTCGAAACGGCAAGCCTTTTCGTAATTGGTCCGAGCGCGACCTCGCAGCGCGCGTTGGGCGAGCTGGACGAATCTAAAATCGGGTACGACGGAATCGTTCTGAAAAACGTCGGGTCGTCGTTCGTTCTGAGCGGCTCTCCGGAACGCGGACCGCTCTACGCCGTCTACGAGTTTCTCGAAAGGAAATGCGGCGTTCGATGGTGGACGGCGCAGGAGACGACGATTCCTCGCGCGGTCAACGGACGGCTCGCGATCGACCCGACGCTCGACCTCGTCTACGAGCCACGATTTCTCTCCCGCGAGTCCTATTATCTCGGCGCGTTCGACGGTCTCTTCGCCGCGCATAGCCGGTGCAACGGCGACCGCGCGCCGATCCCGCGCGAGTATGGCGGGCACAGAACCTACGCCTACGGCGTTCATTCCTCGTTTGCGCTGATTCCGCCAATGAAATATTTTCTGGAGCATCCAGACTGGTTTTCTGAGATCGACGGCGTGAGGAAGGTCTGTCTTCCGGGGGATTATTCTCAGGAATATCGCGAATTTAAAGAGAAGCTTCAACCGGAACAGCTTGCGGAAAAAGGAACGCAGCTCTGCTTCTCGAACGACGAAATGATCGCCGAGCTTATCAAAAACGCGCGCGAGACGCTTCGCGCCAATCCGGACGTCTTCTTCCTCGACGTCAGTCAGAACGACTGGGACAACTGGTGCACGTGTGAAAAATGCCGCGCCGCCGACGAGGAAGACGGCTCGCACATCGGCTCGATTCTCCGCGCCGTCAACAAGGTCGCGGAAGCGCTCGAAGACGAGTTTCCCGACCTCCTCGTCGAAACGCTCGCGTATAAGTACTCGCGCACGCCGCCAAAAGTTACCAAACCGCGCAAGAACGTCCTGATTCGACTCTGCTCAATCGAATGTTCTTTCTCGCAGCCGATCGACTCGGAGGAAAACAAGTCGTTCCGCGACGATCTGATCGCATGGAGCCAGATCGCCGACAATCTCTTCGTCTGGGACTACGTTACCGATTTCGGACTCTATCTCCTACCGTTCCCGAACGGGCGCGTGTTGGCGCCGAACCTTCGATTCTTCGCAGACCATCATGTCGTCGGCGTGATGGAACAGGGAGACTATCATTCTCCGAGCGGCGACTTTGTTGAAATGCGCAACTGGCTCCTTTCAAAACTGCTCTGGAATCCGGAGCTCGATCCTGAGGCGCTGCGCGACGAATTCGTCGCCGGATACTACGCGCCGGAGCTTGTGAACGTATACCGCGACTATTTCAACCTTTTATGCGACGCAGTTGAAAGCAGCGGCTGTCATTTGGGGATTTATCGCATGGACGTCCGCGACTGGATGACGCTGGACGTTCTCAATCGCGCGACGAAGCTTCAGAATCAGGCGCGCGAGATCGCCGAAAAGCTCGAACGCGAACGTCCTGACCTACACAGGGGTTTGACGGATAAGGTCCGGCGCGGCAGCGCGCCGCTTCAGCTCGTCTGGCTTCAGGAGTATAAAACTTTCAAGAAAGAGGCGCAGGAAAAGGGTCTCGAATTCCTCGGACCAGACGATCCGCTTCAGGCGGCGCGCGACTTTAACGCGCAGCTCGACGCGATCGGACTCACGCGCCATCGCGAAGCGTGCTGGAAGGAATACTACGAACAGTTCCGGCACGATCTTGTCGCTCAGTTCGAAGAACACGAGAACGAATCGGAATCGACTCGCAAAGAATGACCGCCGGCGCTGGGCGCCTCTTCTGGACGATTCATGAAAGGACGGCGACGCGTTCACGATAAGGAGCGCGTCGCGTCCTTTGAGAACCGCCAGGCTAACGCCGGCCGACGGCGTCAAAAACGCTTTTCGAAGAAGGAGCGATAAACGGGCTGTTCGTTAAGACGCGTGCGTCGTTCAAAATGGGTGCGGAAATCCATTGAATCTGCCGCAGGTCGTTCCTTCACGGGAAAGGGTCCGGCGAGATTCGTCGACGTCTTGATAATCTCGACGCCGGAATCGAAATATTCCTTGACGTCGGTCCAGAAATTAAGACGTCCGCCCTTGATGAGCCGCGCCTCGATCATCTCAACGACGTCGGGACGCACGATTCTTCTTTTGCGGTGCGCCTTCTTCCACCACGGATCCGGAAAGTAAATATGCGCGGCGGTCAACGAGTTAAGCGGTATGACCTCGCGCAGGACCTTCGCCGCGTCCGCCGCCATCATGACGCCGTTGTACGCGCCGCGCTTGGCAAGTCGCGACGCGGATAACAGCGCGTAACGATACGCGATCTCGACTCCAAGAAAATTACGCGCGCGATTCGCCGACGCCGTCGTGCTGATGAAAAGCCCCTTGCCCGAGCCGATCTCGAACTCAAGCGGCGCGACGCGGTCAAAGAGTCGCTCCGAAAGCTCTTCGAAGGACAGACCGGAAAGCGTCGCGTAAGGAACGCGCGCAACCTTGTCGGCGCCGTCGCTCGGCTGTGCAAGCGCCGCCGCCTCTGGATCGACCCGATCGTCGTAAAATTCGACTTCCATCGGGAGAAAGTAGTGGGAAAGATCGAGTCCGCTCTGAATCTTCGACAACGAACGACGCGGCATGTCGTGTTCCTCTCTTACTACGCTATTCGTCGGAAACGCTCACGATTCGATCGGAAGCGGAACCCCCTTGAGAACGCCCTCGCATACGACCGCGCCATTAACGACGCACATGAATCGCGCCGTTATGAGTATTTTGCGCTGCTTGAGCATTTCACACTGGACGATCACTCGGTCGCCAGGTCGGACCATTCCGCGGAATTTGACCTCGTCAAGCCCGGCAAAGCCTACGACCGCGTCCCCAAACATTCGGTATTTCGTGATGAAGTAGCTCGCCAACTGAGCGGCGACCTCGCAGAGAACAACGCCCGGCGTCAACGGAAAATTCGGCATGTGCCCGCGAATCCAGAACTCGCTGTCGGACATGTCCTTGTAGCCGACGCACCGTTTCTCCTCCAAATTGTCGTAAAGGATTCCGGTAAGCTGCTCCATCTCATAACGCTGACGATTGTACTGGCGAATCTCTTCAATCGTCGCGATCGGCTTCGTTTCGTCGTATTGCGACGGATCGACAATCAACTGTCTCTCAATCATGGGACTGTCTCGCTTGGTGAAACTCCGCGCTCCGCGCGGACAAACCAAAAAAAAGACGCGACCATGACGTTGCAGCAACGCCCGATCGCGTCTGGTAAGTTCTTACGCGCGCGCATTCGCGCTTACGCTATCAGGTCTTGACCATTCGGCGCTTGGCGCGACGCGACTTCGCGTTCGCAGGACGTTTGCCGTGGTTCGCCTTCTTGACGACTCTACCCGGTTTGGCCATCTTACTTTCTCCTTTACTTAACGATCAACGCTGCGCTTCCCTTCTCAGATCGAAAAGCCGTAAAGGAGGCGCGGCTTACGCTCGGCGGTGACTCGAGCGTATACTACTACAACAATATTAAATTCTATATCGTCAACGCGCGCGAACGCGCGACGAGGGACTTTCGACGCCCCCTGATCCCAAACGTTCCGCAACGTTCATAACCCGCGAAACGCCTGCTTTTTCGACGATAACGGCAATCCTGCGCGCGTCCCGCGTCTCGAAGACGAGGGAACAAACGAAGACTATCCGCTTAATGAGTCCACGTGATTATATAACCGGAACATTTCTTGAAAAGGGGCGGCCCGAAGACTTTTCTCTTTTCTTGAGCCTCGTCACGATTCAGACGAACGTTTCTTCGTCGGGATGGCCAGTCCCATTATACGCATCAAAAGCTGGAGATCCTGCCACGCGTCCTTCTTCGCCGAGGGATTGCGCAAAAGATACGCCGGATGATACGTGCAGACCACCTGCGCGCCATTGTGCTCATGCGCCATGCCACGAAGTCGACCTATCGACGTCTCGACCCCCAGAAGATTCGTCGCCGCGATCGAGCCGAGACAACACACGTATTTGGGACGCACGACCCCGAGCGTCGCGTCAAGAAAAGGACGACACGCGCGCGCCTCCTCTACCGTCGGGTTACGGTTCCCGGGCGGTCGACAGCGCACAATATTGCAGATATAGACGTCGGAACGCGAAAGCCCCATTCCCTTCTCTATCATGTCCGTGAGCAACTTGCCGCTGCGACCGACAAAAGGCTCGCCTCGAAGATCTTCCTCCGCGCCGGGCCCCTCGCCGATAAAGACGAGTTCGGAACACGGATTGCCCTTGCCGAAGACCGTCTGCGTGCGGTTCGCGACCAGCGCCGGACACTGCGCGCACCGCGCGACCACTGCGGCGATCGCGCGCAAACGCGCCGTGCGAGAGACGACGTCGTCGGCCGCTCCCGCGCCTGCCGCGACCTCGAGCGCGCGCGCAAGCTCCGCGTAAACGTCGTTCGCGCAAGTCGACGACGCGTTGACGACGGGCGCTCTCGCGACCGCCGCCGGCGCCGGACGTGGCGCCGGACGTGGCGCCGGGCGCGCTTCCGACTGCGGCGCGTCGTCCCGGCGTTCGGCGGCAGACCCCTCGGAGTCGCCTCTCCAGAGCTCCTGAACGCCGGCGCGTTTAAGATCTGCCAAATATTCTGACAGGTAATAATTCAGGGAGGTTTTTGACAATTTATCCATTTTAGGGTTCCGCCAGAGAGGCAAACGTTCTGAAAATAAAAAAAACGCGACGATTGCGACGCCGCGTTTCTATCTGGTAGCGCGCGGAATCCAGACGCCGCGCGCCATTATACCGCCGATTGGCTCGACGGTACAGTCCCGCTCATTTCAGCCCAACTTCGTCCCGGTTCACGCAAAGCTCGTGATCGGCGTTGCCTTCCAACCTGTCGTCCGCGCGATAGTCGCGGCTGGAAAACGCGTCGGCAGGACGACGCGCGCGACCGCGAAGAGGAGACGATGGAAAATAGTCCGGCGCAAACGGCTCCGGCGCGCTCGTGTGTTTACAGATCGCTTTGGCAATCTTATCGGCGGTCAGAATGCTGTGAGGGTAGGGAACAAAATCCTTACCCGACGCGAGAACCGCGCGTTCAAACCGTCCTGACCCGTCGCACCACGGCTCCTGAACGATGAACAACCTGACGTCAGGGCGACGAATGTAGTCCTGAAGTTCTTCTTCAGAGCAGCACACGCGCCGCCATTCAAGGTGAAGATTAAGGGTCTTTTCCAATCGCCGGGCGACCGCTTCGCTGACCCAGCCGCCCATAACGACCGCCGTCGCGCCGGCATAACGCGAACGAACCGTGCGGATTTCCTCGGAAAAACCTTCCCGATCGAGCTCGACGCGGTCGCTCCTCGTACAAGAGGCGCGACTGTCCGCGTCGTTCTGAGAAAACTTTTCTCGCTGGATCTGCTCGTAAATCTCCTGACGGTGAACGGGCACGTTCGGGGGCGCCTCGACGCCGAGCCGGATGCGGTCGCCGCGGACGTCCACGATTGTCACGACAATGTCGTCCCCGATGTAGATACTCTGATCCTTATATCTAGACAAAACAAGCATAGTAACTGCTCCTTCACTGTACTTTTGCATTGCGAGTCGCGCTCGCCTTTCCCTTGCGCTCTTTTCCTGTTCCGTGGGAAAAAAGGGCGTCGCAAAGGCGGTTCGAGCCGACCATGAGGCGCGCCGTCCAT